>USGZ01000070.1 GCA_900554265.1 uncultured Porphyromonadaceae bacterium | reverse complement strand
ACAGATGGAAGTGGCTAACCGGCATACCGAACGCCAGGCCAATATCCTCGAGAGTGCCGAAGCCCGATATGCCGCAGGTCTGGCATCAAAGCTCGACGTGGCGCAGGCCAGGACTCTCTACTACTCAACCATCGCATCCATACCTCTGCTGCAGGCCAGCATCGACGCCTCCCTGAACGCCCTCGCCGTTCTTATCGGAACCGACATAAGCGGACTGCCGGAAGGTCTCATGACTCCGAGGCCTCTGCCCGAGTTCCGGCAGCCGGTCGACATGGGCGTACCGGCCGACCTGCTGCGGCGCCGACCCGACATCGACGAGGCAGAGCGCAATATCGAGGCCGCGGCGGCGGCCCTGGGAATCGCCCGCAGCGAATATCTGCCGAGCCTGAGCGTCAGCGCCTCCGCCGGCACCGCCGCCCACCGCTTCAAGGACCTCTTCGCCAAGGAATCGTTCACCTACAGCGTGATGCCGACCCTGAGCTGGACAATATTCGAGGGCTTCGGACGTCGCTATGCCAATGAGGAAGCACGCCAGAGCCTCCATATGGCCGTAGACCAGTACAACCTTACGGTCCTTACGGCGATGGAGGAAGTGCGCAGCGCCGCCAGCAACTACAGTTCCTACATCAATTATATCGTGCAGCTGGACAATGTTGTCGCGAACGCCGCCGAGAGCAGCGTACTCAGCTTCGACCTCTACCGGCAGGGCCTGACCGACTTCACGGACGTCGACAACGCCGAGATGAATTACCTTACATACGAAAACACCCTCGTCACCGCCCGGAGCAACGCGCTGAGCGCCCTCATAGACCTGTACAAGGCTCTCGGCGGGTCCTGGACAAACAACTCAGACATATGAAACGCGTACTCACAGCTTTAGTTCTCGGCATGTCGCTGCTTGTTCCGGGAGCATGCTCGCACAAGAACAAGAGCGGCGAAACCGAATCGCCGACGGTCGACGTCGCCCGCCCGAGAGTCGACTCGGTAATCCTGCACAAAAGCTATCCGGGCTACCTGTCGGCGGACAGGACGGTGGATATCGTCGGGCGCGTCAACGGTACCCTTATGAGCAAGAACTACGAATCGGGCTCGAAGGTACGGGAAGGGCAGGTGCTCTTCACCATCGAGGACACACAGTACCGCGACGCCGTTGCCCGCGCCGAGGCTGAGCTCGCCAACGCCACATCTGCGCGCGACTATGCCCGCGACCATTATGCGGCACTCCAGCAAGCCTACGCAAGCGACGCCGTGAGCCGCATGGAACTCGAACAGGGACGCAACGCCCTGGAGTCCTCAGAAGCCGCCATCCGCACGGCCCAGGCGAATCTGAGCACAGCCCGCACCAACCTGGGTTACTGTACGGTACGCGCACCCTTCACGGGTCATATAAGCGACAATCTCCAGTCCGCAGGCAGCTATATCAGCGGCGCGGGCGCACCCGTGACCCTGGCCACGCTATACAAGGACGACATCCTGACAGCCGACTTCTCGATTGACGACGCATCCCTGCTGCCTCTGATGCGCAGGCTCATGGAAGCCGAGGGCACGGACTACAACCGCATACCCGTCAAATTCGAAGACCCCGCACTTAATGGCCGCTATTTCGGCAAATTAGGCTATATAGCTCCTGACATAAGCACCTCGACCGGTACCGTAGAGCTTAAGGCCGACGTCGAGAACGACGGCGACGAGCTGCGCTCGGGCATGTACGTGACCATCGACCTCCCCGACGGCATCGACCCGCACGCCGTAATAGTGCTCGACGCCGCCATCGCCCGCGACCAGCGCGGCAGCTACATGTATACCGTCAACGATTCCAACAAGGTTGTCTACACGGCCGTAGTACCCGGCGACCTGATCGACGACACCCTGCGCATCATCAGTTCGGGCCTGAACGCCGACGACCGCTACGTTACGCGCGCTCTCCTGAAAGTGCGTCCCGGAATGACAGTGACACCCCGTCTCACAGAATAATTCCGACAGGCTATGTTCAGCAAATTCTTCATCGACCGGCCGATATTTGCCACGGTACTCGCCATACTGATGATTCTGGCTGGTCTGCTGACGGTCAAGTCGCTGCCGGTCGCCCAGTTTCCGGACATCACGCCCCCTACGGTCTACGTGATGGCCTCCTACCCCGGCGCCGACGCCGAGACTGTCGCCGAAATCATAGGCGAGCCCATCGAACAGCAGGTCAACGGCGTCGAGGGCATGATGTACATGAGTTCGTCATCAGGTTCGGACGGATCCTACTCGCTGGAAATCACATTCGAGACCGGCACCGACCTTGATATCGCTACCGTGAAGGTCCAGAACCGCGTCAGCCAGGCCGAGCCTCAGTTGCCTTCGGCGGTCAAGCAGCAGGGCATATCGGTAATGTCGCGCTCGTCGGACATGATTCTTTTCGTGGCCCTGGAGACAGACCGCCCCGACCTCTACGACGGCCTCTATCTGACCAACTACGCGCAGCTTAACATTGTCGACGAACTCTCGAGAATCGACGGTGTAGGCAATGTGCAGGCGTTCGGTGCCGGCGAGTACAGCATGCGCGTATGGCTCGACCCGGAGCTGATGCGAGTGCGCAACATCACCGTGGCCGAGGTTATGAACGCCATAAGCAACCAGAACACCGAAGTCAGCGCCGGCAGCGTAGGCGCTCCGCCGGACAACACCGATACTCCCTTCGAGTTCACCCTCGTCTCGCACGGGCGCCTGGTATCGGCCGAAGAGTTCGGCAACATAGTGCTGCGGACCGGCAACCAGGGCAGCATGCTGCGCCTCAAGGACATCGGGCGCGTGGAGATGGGCAGCCAGAGCTATTCGATGATTTCGCACGTATCCGGCCACGATGCCGGCCTCATCGGCATCAGCCAGCTGCCGGGCGCCAACGCCCTCACCGTGGCCAAGGCATGCGAGGAGCGACTCCAGGAGCTGAGCCAGTACTTTCCCGAGAACGTCAACTACCGCATCATTCTCAACACTACCGACTTCGTGACCGCCTCCATCGACGAGGTACTTGTCACTTTCCTGGAGACCACATTGATTGTGATGCTTGTAATCATGCTGTTCCTGCAGAGCTGGCGGGCGGTGATCATACCGATGATAACCATCCCGGTATCGCTGGTGGCCACGTTCGCGGTAATGAAACTCATGGGCTTCACCCTCAATACCCTCACACTCTTCGGCCTGGTTCTGGCAATCGCGATTGTCGTGGACGACGCGATAGTCGTCGTCGAGGACTGTTCGCGAATCCTTTCCGAGGGGAAATCCACGCCGCGCCAGGCGGCTGAACAGGCCATGCGGGAACTGCAGGGACCCGTAATCGGCGAAGTACTCGTTCTCCTGAGCGTGTTCATCCCTACGGCCTTCATTTCCGGCATCACCGGCGAGCTCTACAAACAGTTCGCCCTGACCATAGCCGTCTCGACGGCCTTCTCGGGCTTCAACGCCCTGACCTTCACTCCGGCCATGTGCGCCCTGTTCCTGAAGCCGTCGAAGCCGAGCCGCTTCTTCATCTTCCGCTGGTTCGAGTCCGGCTATACCAGGGTGCTCAAGCTCTATAACGACAACGTAGGCCGCACGCTGCGGCATCCCGTCGCATCGATGATTATCTTCTTCATTATCTGCGGGGCCGCGTTCTGGGGCTTCACGCGCTGGCCTTCGAGCTATATTCCCGAAGAAGACATGGGCTACTTCATAAGCAGCATCCAGCTCCCGGACGGCGCCTCGCTCAACCGCACGGACAATATCCTCAACGAGTTCTCCGGGGAAGTCGTCAGGCTTCCGCAGGTCAAGGACGTTATTGCCGTGGCCGGCAACTCGTTCGCCGGAGGCGGAGCGGCCAGCAACGTAGCCAGCATGTTCGTTGTTCTCAAGCCCTGGAAAGACCGCAAGGGCAAAGCCAACTCCGTCGACGCTCTCATCGACTCCGTCGGCAAAATAGCGGCACGGTTCCAGGAGCCAATAATCTTCAGCATCAATCCACCGTCGATTCCCGGCCTCGGCAACTCCTCCGGCCTGGAGATGCAGCTTCTGGACATTAACAACCTGGGGGCCGACCAGATTTCAAATGCCGTGCGCAGCATCCAGGCCGCGGCTGCCGACAATCCTGAAATAGCGAGCATAACGACGCTGTATACCGGCTCCGTCCCGCAATATACAGTCAGCATCGACCGCGACAAGGTCGAGATGCACTCGCTTGCCCTGGGCGATGTCTACAGGGTCCTGTCGGCCAACATGGGCTCCAGCTACGTCAACGACTTCACCCGCTTCGGGCGCAGTTACCAGGTGGTTGTCAGCGCGGCTTCGGGTTCCCGCTCGCAGGCCGAGGATGTGATGAACCTCACGGTCCGCAACTCTCGCGGCGACATGGTTCCGTTCTCCTCCTTCGCCAGCATAGAGCCATCGATGGGCTCGTCGACGGTCAACCGCTACAACATGTACCGTACCGCCGCGATAACGGCCAACACGGCACCGGACGTCAGCTCCTCGGCCGGCATCGCCGCGATGGAGAAACTCGTGGCCGAAGCCACGGACAACCAGTTCGGTTTCGCCTGGACCGGCGAAGCATACCAGGAAACCCAGAGCGGCACGACCATTACCATGGTGCTCATATTCGCCATAATCATAACCATCCTTGTGCTTGCCGCGCAGTATGAGTCCTGGACGGACCCGGTAGCCGTTGTCATCACGACCCCGACTGCAATTCTCGGCGCAATCATAGGCTGCATGTTCATGAATCAGAGCATCAGCATCTATACTCAGATAGGCATAATCCTTCTGCTGGGTATGGCGGCCAAGAATGCCATTCTGATTGTCGAATATGCGATGGACTACCGCAAGCAGGGCATGCCCATACGTCAGGCCGCCGAGCAGGCCGGGAGCGTCCGCTTCCGTCCCGTCATGATGACGGCGCTGGCCTTCGTGTTCGGCGTGATGCCGATGCTGTTCGCAACCGGCGCCGGCGCGGCCAGCCGTCTGGCCCTCGGTGCGGCGGTAGTTTTCGGCATGGCGGTCAACGCTCTGGTGGGAACCCTCTATGTGCCGACGTTCTGGGAAATGCTGCAGCGGTTCCAGGAAAAGTACCTGTCCAAGGTATTCGCAAGTTCGGACAAGCTGGCCCAGCCTACGGATTCCAACCCTGAGGACAAGACAGAATAATCCTCTACTTCATCCCTTTGCGGATATACTCCAGCACATCGCGCTGAATCTGCGAGCCGAGCAGGCGGTTGACGCCCAGGTAAGCGGTCAGCGCGATGGCTGCTTCCACGAGCAGGACTATCCAGGCGTTGGCGCCAACACAGCTGCCCCCGAGGAGCATGAGCGGCAGGATAAGCAGCGTAAGGCACAGATAGGGCGCCAGGTCCATGCAATAGCGGCCTGCGCCGAGGCCCACGCGGCGGAAGGTAGTCCACACAGTCGCCACCCAGGCCACGACGGAGGCCAGCAGCTGACCGCACAGGAGGATTGTGATTCCCAGAACGGGATGCTCCGGCGTCGACCAGCCCATTACCGGGAAGGTGGCCACGAGCGCGCCCAGAGCTACTGAGTCAGTCAGCACCTCGAGCTTTACTATCGACGAGCCATAGCCGAGGGCGAGGAGGAAGTTGGTGCTCAGCGAGGTCAGGACCACGAAGATGCCGCGGACGAGCAGCAGCTGGAAAAGAATGACCGCAGGGTCCCATTTGGTTCCGAAAAGGGCGTGGAACAGCGGCGAGGCTGCCGCGGCAAGCCAGAGCATGGCCGGAAAGAGGAGATAGGCTGTGAAGCGCGTCATCTTCGAGCTCATGGCCCGGTAGCGCTCCGGCTGGTTCTGCACCGCCGAGAGCGTCGGCACGAAACTGGAGGTCAGCACCTGGCTCAGGCTCGATGTGCCCATCTTGCTCCACTTGTCGGCCTGGGTATAATAGCCCAGCGGAGCCAGGCCTACGCGGTTGCCGATGAGGAAGGAATAGATATTGAGGAATACGGTGCGCAGGAAGGACGTGAGCATCATGCGCGAGCCCAGGCCGAAGAAGGAGCGCAGCGACGGCCAGGAGAAGCGCAGCAGCGGACGCCAGCGCGTCGAGGTCCAGAGGACGATTCCGCGCACGGCGGCGCCGGTCAGCGTCTGCCAGACTATGGCCCAAACTCCGAAACCGCCGACGGCCAGCCCGATGCCTACGGCGCCTCCGCAGCTCAGGCCGATAGCGTTCGAAAGGGCCACGCCGCGCACTTCCATGGCTTTCATCAGGCGGTTGGTCTGCACGATGGTGGCGGCGTTGAGGATGATGGCCAGGAAAAGCACTCGCGACACCGGAACCAGGCGCATGTCGTGCTGGAAGCAGCCTGCGATAAGCGGCGCGCAGGCGAAGAGGACGAGGTAAAGCACGACGGCGCAACCGATGTTGAACCAAAGCACCGTAGAATAATCCAGCCGCGAGGGCTGCCGCCGCTGCAGAAGTGCGTAGGAAAAGCCGCTGTCGACCAGCAGCGAGGCGAAAGCCTGGAAAACGAGGGCCGCGCCGACGAGTCCGAAGTCGTCGGGACTCAGTTCGCGGGCGAGGACTATGCCGGTAAGGGCGTAGAGGACCTGGCTGGCAAGTTTGTCAACCAGATTCCACTTTACGGAATGCGCTGTCTTATTCCTGAGGTCCTTCGGCGGCATCGTGGGCCTGATGTTGCTCCACCTTCACGCCGATGGAACGGTTCGTTATCCTGGCGGGCTCGCCGTGGAGCAGGACGCGGCCCTTGCCCATGCCGTAGACGGTGAGCTTTTCGCGGACGTCGCAATCGACGGGCCCGGGGCCGAACACGAAGACGCGGGCCTCGTCGGCCGTGAGCCCTGAGGCGTCGACGGTGCCTGTGCCTACGTTGCGGAGCTTGGCCTTACGTGCCGAGCCGGTGACAGTCACATTGCCGCAGCCGGTGTCGACGGAGGCCTCGACCTGGTCGGCCTTGACGCCGTCGGCTTCTATCGAGCCGTTGCCCATCACCTTGATTTTCATCTTCTCGACAGGGGCGGCGGAGAGCACACGCGTAAGGCTGTCGCCGGTATTGGTGACGTTGCTCAGTATGGTGCTGTAGACCCTTACAAGCGGCATATTCTCGTAGGGATGGTCGAGAGCCGAGGTCTGGATGGTCAGTTTTTTCCTGTTGTTGCTGAACATGATTTTCGACGCGGTCTCGGGAGTAGCCGTGAAGGACACCCAGCCGGCGGAGTCAGGCAGGGCGCGGTAGTCGACGCGGATGCCGTCGACTACGTTAAGTTCGATGAAGTCCTGGACTTCGAGGGTATAGTTTGCGAGGTCATTGGCGCGGTCGTCGGTCTGCGCGCTGGCGGCGACGGCGGCGGCGAGGAAAGCTATTGCTAATGTTATTATTCTCATATTCCTGTCAGGCTTCTTGCGATGATGTTGGGGTATCGCCAGCGGCGAGTGCGGGGATGATGTCGTTTTCGATATGGGTAAGTATGGCGTCGAGCTCGTCGAGGGTGTTGGCCCGCAGCATGGCCACACGCGTCGGCCTGAAGCTCGGGATGCCCTTGAACAGGGGCGATGCGGCCAGGTGCCTCCGTATATGGAGAATGCCTCGGAATTCGTCGATGCGCTCGACGCTCTCTCGGATCTGGCGGCGCAGCATGGCGAACTTCTCGGCGATTCCGGCGTCGGAGGCCTCACCGGTCTCGAGATAGGACTTTATCGAGTGGAATATCCAGGGCGCGCCTATGGAAGCGCGGCCTACCATCACGCCGTCGACGCCATAGCGGCTGAAAGCCTCGGCGGCTTTCTCCGGAGTGGTGATGTCGCCGTTGCCGATCAGAGGGATGACGAAGCGCGGGTTTTCCTTGATGCGTGCTATTTCGGTCCAGTC
>USGZ01000069.1 GCA_900554265.1 uncultured Porphyromonadaceae bacterium | reverse complement strand
GTAATACGGTAGTGGTCGTCGAACACGACGAGGAAATAATGCGCGCCGCCGATTACCTTATCGACGTCGGCCCCGGCGCCGGAAGCCTCGGCGGCAGAATCGTCTACGCGGGCACGCCGCCGCAGCTCGGCGACACCACGCCCGACGGCTGCGAGAGCTATACCCTGAAATATCTCGCCGGCGACATGGCCATCCCCGTGCCCGCGTCGCGCCGCAAGTGGAAGGACAGCATCACCGTCCGCGGCGCCTCGGAGCATAACCTCAAGGACATCACCGCCAGCTTCCCTCTGGGCGTCCTTACGGTAGTTACCGGCGTCAGCGGCTCCGGCAAGTCGACGCTGGTGCGCGACATCTTCTACCGCGCCCTGCGCCGCCATGCCCTCGGCGAAGGCGACGCCCCCGGTGCCCACCGCGCCCTCGAGGGCGACCTGGCGCGCATCTCCGACGTGGTCTTCGTGGACCAGAACCCCATCGGCCGCTCGACGCGCTCCAACCCCGCGACCTACCTCAAGGCCTACGACGAAATCCGCCAGCTTTTCGCCGCCCAGGCCCTGGCCAGGCAAATGGACATGACTCCCGCAACCTTCTCCTTCAACACCGAGGGCGGACGCTGCGAGGCATGCAAGGGCGAAGGCATCATCACCGTCGAGATGCAGTTCCTGGCCGACGTCACCATGGTCTGCGAGCAGTGCCACGGCAAACGTTTCCGCCGCGAGGTCCTCGAGGTGCAATATCGCGGCCGTAGCATCGCCGACGTGCTCGACATGACCGTCGACGACGCCATCACCTTCTTCTCCGAATCCGACGGCGCCACCGAGCGCCGCATCGTCAGCCGCCTGCGTCCCCTGCAGGAAGTCGGCCTGGGCTACATCACCCTGGGGCAGAACAGCTCGACCCTTTCCGGCGGCGAGAACCAGCGCGTCAAGCTCGCCAGCTTCATCAGCCAGGAACACGCCGCCCCGACGCTCTTCATCTTCGACGAGCCCTCGACCGGCCTCCACTTCCACGACATACGTCTGCTCCTGGCGGCATTCAACCGCCTCATTTCCATGGGCCATACCGTCGTCACCGTGGAGCACAACCTGGACATCATCAAGAGTGCCGACTGGATAATCGACCTCGGCCCCGAAGGCGGCGAAGCGGGCGGCAACATCGTAGCCGCCGGCACCCCCGAAACCATCGCCTCCACCCCCGCCTCCATCACCGGCAAATACCTGCAACCCAAGCTCCGCTGAGTTATGAGGTGTTAGGTTTTAGGTATTAGGCATTTAGGGCAAACACCTAATTTGTCTAATTAGCCCAATTAGACCAAACCCCGCCCTTTTTCAGACATAAAGACATAAATACAGACCAGGCCCCGCGCCGTCGTCCTGGCCTGTATTTATGTCTTTCTGTCCCCCTTTTGTCCCTTTATCTCCTTTTGTTCTTCTGCCGTCTTTTATTCTTTTGTATTTATTTAACGTGATTTAAGTCTTCGGGGGGTAATTCGTTAACTTTTGTGTAATTTTGCGCTGCAATAATGTTCTTATATGCTGGCTTTGGTTATGCCTTGTCGTTTACTTCTCAATATCAGCAGCAAAGACCCTCAGACTCACCTGACGGGGGCCTTTGAGGCCTTATGCGTATATACCGGCGACAAAACGGCCATAAGCACTCCAGGCAAATACTCAAATCACACTTGCTATAAGCCAATCCAAAATCAATCAAATAACAAACAACTAAAATCAAACTTTATGAGAAGACTTCTACTCTTACTCTGCCTCACCCTCGCCATGGCCATCCCGGCAATGGCAGAAAGTGCAGTGCTGATAAGCTGCCCGTTCGTCAAGAGCGGCATGGAATCCGTCTCCAGCTATGGTTCTACATGGACATTTACTTCCGGCAATTACACCTGGACAATTAAGAACTTCAACAATAATAATGCAAGCTGGGATTACATCAAATGCGGTACTAAGAACAATGCTTCTATTGCTTCCATCGCAACTGACTTTGCAATTCCCGAAGGAGTAGACAAAATCCAAGTTACAATAGATGCCGTAACAGCAAACGATGTAAACTCTGTCTCTCTGCAGATTGCAGAAAATGCTGACTTCACCAATCCAACAACGATTGGACCGGATGCTTCTATCGCTGAAGGAATTCTAACCTATACTATTGCAAATCCTAAGGCCAATCAATATTATAATTTGGTATTCGATTGCAAGAAAAAATCAAGCGGCAACGGTAGTATACAAATTAGCAAAGTCGAGTACTACGGCAAAGCCGCACCTTCAAAAGAGCCCAATGGACTGAACTTCGGCGATGACGCTGATGTTACTGTATATAAGGGCGCAACTGAAATAAACTATCCGGAACTTGACAATCCCTATGAGCTCGCGGTTACATACGAATCTTCTAAGCCGGAAGTTGCCACTATTGATGCAATTTCTGGCGCTATAGCTATCGTTGCCGCCGGCGTCACAACCATCTCCGCCACCACAACCGGCAACGACACTTACGCCGCCGGTTCCGTAAGCTATAATCTCGAAGTAATCGACGCAACTATTCCTCCTGTGGGAGGATACATTCAGGTTACAGAACTCTCACAGCTCGTCAACGGCAAGAAAGTGATTATCGGAGCTTTAGGCGATAACAAGGCAATCGGAAATACGATTGGTCAAACCGGTAATAATTTCCCCGCAAAAGCTATAATCATCACAGACGGAATTATTTCTAATGTAACTGAAGATATTGCCATATTCGAGCTGGGCTATGACGAAAGCAAAGGTTATTCATTCAAGATAACCAACAATTCGGATGCCGCCAGCAATGGTTATTTCCTTTGTGCAGCATCTTCCGACAAAAATTACATGAGGTTGGCAGAAAATACTAATTACGCTACTGTAACCATAGATAACAGTAAAAACTCTGTAATCAAATTCACCACCGGCAATTATACACGCAATATAATCAGATATAATTCTGCTAATGACTTATTCTCCTGCTACAGCAGCGGTCAGAAGGACGTCCAGATTTACGTGGAGCAGGCCGGTGAGGCATACGAGGCTCCCGCTGCTATCGACGCTACTTTCGAGGGCAATACATCTATCGAGGGCGAAAACCTCTATATCGTCGCCGGCGAGAATGTGACTGTCACTCTCCCCGTTCCCGAAGGCGTGCTGGCTTACTACTACATCAACGACGACGCCACGATGATTCGCTACACCGCTCCGTTCGAGGTAAGCGCCGGCGATATTGTTGGCTACTACACTGAGCAGTATGGTCTGAAGAGCGAAGAAAAGATGTTCGAGGTCAAGGGCATCGACTTCTCCGGAATCGCACCCGAACTCAAGGGCTTCAATGGCGAACACGCCGTTATGGTATCCTTCGATCTTACCGGTTTCGACGGCAGTGTTTGGTACAAGTTCAACGACGCCGCCACCGCCGCTCCCGCACTTGTCACTCCCGCAGAAGAAGGCTATACAAAGTACGCCGAACCGTTCAAGATTGCCGCAGTCGGCACTCTGACCTACAAGGCTGAATCACACGGTCTGATGAGCGCACCGGTAGAGAAGTCCATCACCGGCGAAGACCTCACTACCGGCGTAGAAAACGTAATCGTTAGCGACGACAGCGAGGCCGCATATTACGACCTCAACGGTCGCCGCGTAATCAACCCCGCTGCCGGCATCTACATCCGCATTGCCGGCGGCAAAGCCACCAAGGCTATTATCCGCTAAACAAGATATAGCAAATTTAGAACATTGATCATTTCGGGGTCGCTGTGAAGCGACCCCGATTTGCGTTATAGCTGATTGCAACAAGCCTTGCCGCGAAGCGCTGTAGATCTTCGGGGCCTCTCACCCCGGCGGCTGAACGGCCGTACCGTTTCGCAATTAATCCCGATTAATCCCGAATATTCTTGATTAATCCCGAATAATCGGGATTATTTTCTCGCACAACCGCATTTCCAAGGCATTAACCCTAAGAAAGCCATAGAGGCCACCTGCGCGGAGCGGGTGGCCTCTATGGTTGTCAGGCTTGGGAGCCTGAGAGTTTGCTTGTTGGGATTGCCGGATTATTCAGCGGCAACGGGAGCAGCTTCTACTACTTCAGCAGCAACAGCAGCGGTGGAGTCGTTGAGGCTGTCAACAACTACTTCAGCAGCTTCTACTACGGGTTCTGCTACTTCTTCGGTTGCGGGAGCTTCTTCAGCTTCAGCCTTCTCAGCGTTGTTGCTGCAAGCGAACATCGTCATGCTGAAAGCAACGGCGAGTGCAAGTACTAACTTTTTCATTTCCTTTTTGATTTAGTAATAAAACATTGTTGCTTCAAAAACACTGCAAAGTTAAGCACTCTTTTTTGTCCGCGCAAATTTTTTTGAGAAAATTTACGCAATTTTTTCACTGTCGGCTTACATTCTGCTAATATTCAGACTCATGCGAAAACATGTTTTGCGGGCTCATGGTTTTTTCGTAACTTTGCGCGATATTCCGTACAAGCAAATATACCAGTCTAATGAAACCAACGTTATTTGTCCTTGCAGCGGGCATGGGAAGCCGCTACGGCGGTCTCAAGCAGCTCGATGGTGTCGGTCCTCAGGGCCAGGCCATAATGGACTACTCCATCTACGACGCTCTCCGTGCCGGCTTCGGCAAGGTTGTGTTCGTTATCCGCCATGATTTCGAGGATGCTTTCCGCGAGAAAGTACTCAGCAAATACCAGGGTCATGTGCCCGTGGAAGTTGTTTTCCAGAGCGTCGACGCCCTCCCGGAGGGCTTCACCGTACCCGAGGGCCGCACCAAGCCCTGGGGCACCAACCACGCTATCCTGATGGGCGAGGGCGCTATCCGCGAGCCCTTCGCCGTTATCAACGCCGACGATTTCTACGGCCGCGACGCCTTCGAGGTTATGGCCGGCTATCTGAGCAAGCTTCCCGAGGACGCCAAGGGCCGCTACTGCATGGTAGCCTTCCGCCTGGGCAATACGATGACGGAGAACGGCAGCGTGAGCCGCGGCGTATGCACCGTCGACGCTTCCGGCAAGCTGGCCGACGTTGTCGAGCGCACATCGATTGCATACACCCCAGACGGCGGAATCGAGTACACCGAGAAGGACGGATCGAAGGGTTCGCTGGTTGCCGACGTGCCGGTGAGCATGAACCTCTGGGGCTTCACGCCCGACTACTTCGCCCTGAGCGACCGCGAGTTCGTGCGCTTCCTCAACAAGTATATCGACACTCCGAAAAGCGAGTTCTTCATTCCGAGCGTAGTCGACAAACTGGTAAAGAACGGCGAGGCGACAGTCGACGTCCTGCACACCACCTCGCGCTGGTTCGGCGTGACCTATCCGGAGGACCGTGCCGACGTAGTGGCCAAGCTGGCCGCGCTGCATGCCGCCGGAGAGTACCCGGACCGCCTGTTCTGACACCTTATATAATATAGCGATGACCTACACCCTCGAATCCACCTGCCCCGGGACCAATGCCCGCGCCGGCATGATCATGACGGACCATGGCCCCATAGCCACTCCGATATTCATGCCCGTGGGGACCTGCGGTACGGTAAAGGGCGTTCATTTCAGCGAGCTTACCGATGAAATAAAGGCGCAGATCATCCTCGGCAACACCTACCATCTCTATCTGCGTCCGGGCATGGACGTGATAGAGGCGGCCGGTGGCCTCCACCGCTTCAACGGCTGGAAGCGCCCGATACTGACAGACAGCGGCGGTTTCCAGGTCTTCTCCTTAGCGGGCATCCGCAAGCTCAAGCCCGAGGGCGTGCATTTTCGCAGCCATATCGACGGCTCGAAGCATCTTTTCACGCCCGAGAACGTGGTCGACATCCAGCGCAGCATCGGGTCGGACATCATGATGGCCCTCGACGAGTGCGCCCCCGGCACCAGCGACCGCGCCTATACGCGCCGCTCGCTGGACCTGACCAAGGCCTGGCTCGAACGCGGCTGGAAGCACTACAAGGAGACCGAGCCGCGCTACGGCCACTATCAGAGCTATTTCCCGATTGTCCAGGGCTGCACATACCCCGACCTGCGCCGCGAAGCCGCCGAGCATGCCGCCACCCTCGGCGCCGACGGTTACGCCATCGGAGGCCTCGCCGTAGGAGAGCCCGCGGAGGTGATGTACGAGATGATAGAGGTCGTCAACGAGATATTGCCCAAGGACCGCCCGCGCTACCTCATGGGCGTAGGCACGCCTATCAACATTCTGGAGGCCATCGACCGCGGCGTCGACATGATGGACTGCGTGATGCCGACGCGCAACGGGCGCAACGGCACCATCTTCACCCCGGAGGGCACGATGAACATGCGCAACGCCAAGTGGACCAAGGACTTTTCGCCCATCTGGGCCGAGGGCCCCTGCCGCGTGGACCGCGAGCACACCAAGGCCTACCTGCGCCATCTCTTCACCGCCGGCGAACTCCTGGGCATGCAGATCGCGTCCATCCATAACCTGGCCTTCTACCTGTGGCTGGTAGGCGAGGCTCGCCGCCACATACTCGAGGGCGACTTCCCGTCCTGGAAGCGCGACATGGTCTCGCGCCTCGGCCGGCGCCTGTAGCAAGCCTCCTCCATTAAAAAATGTTCAAGATACTCGACCGCTACATAATCCGCAAGTTCCTCGGAACATACGTGTTCGCCATCATGCTTCTGCTGGCGATTGTGGTGATGTTCGATATCAACGAGAAGTTCGACGCCTTCCTCAAGGCGCCGCTGCGCGCTACCATCGTCGACTACTTCCTGAACTTCCTGCCCTACTTCGCCAACCAGTTCTCGCCGCTGTTCACCTTCATCGCCGTGATATTCTTCACCTCGAAGCTGGCGGCGAACAGCGAGTTCATAGCCATGTTCTCCACGGGCATGAGCTTCAAGCGCCTGCTGCGGCCCTATATGTTCTCGGCGGCGATAATCGCGGCGCTGACCTTCGTGCTGAGCGCCTACGTCATTCCGCCGGCCAACGTCAAGCGCATAGCCTACCAGAACACCTACGTCAAGAACAAGGCCGTCGACTACGGCGCCAACGTCATGCTGATGATAGCGCCGGGCGAGATAGCCTACATGAGCTCCTACGAGAACAACTCGCGCACGGGACGCCGCTTCGCCCTGGACCGCTTCGACGAGGACAAACGCCTCGTATCGCGCCTGACGGCCACCAGCATCCGCTGGGACACACTCTACAACTGGCGCCTCTACGACTACACGCGCCGCGACTTCACCGGCAACCGAGAGATAATAACCCGCGGCAGCCAGCGCGACACCTCGATAGCCTTCGAACCGCGCGACTTCCTCATCTCCGAGGTTGACCATGAGAAAATGACCTCGCCCGAGCTGAACGAATACATCGAGCGGCAACGGGAGCGCGGCGTGGCCAACATCCAGAGCTTCGAGGTAGAGCGTCACCGACGCATAGCCATGACGGCCGCGGCCTTCATCCTCACAGTTATAGGCATGACGCTGTCGGTGCGCAAGGTAAAGGGCGGCATGGGCCTGAACATCGGCATCGGGCTCGTGCTGAGTTTCAGCTACATCCTTTTCATGACCATCACGCAGACCTTCGCCATCTCGGGCCTGACGTCGCCGATGGTGGCCATGTGGATACCCAATATCCTTTACACCATCATCGCCGTGGTGCTCTACCGGCGCGTAGCGCGCCGCTGACGGCGGGGGCGCCCAAGAGGCGCCGCAGGGAAGCGCGCCCAGGGCCGCGAATAATTAATACCCAATAAGTTATATAAATTCAGTAAATTATTTAAGTTATATAATTTATATAAATTACGCCCGCGTAATCAACTTTCAATATTTTTTACTAACTTTGCGGTCGCATCGGCCGGAGCCTTGCTCCGCGAAAGAGGGAACGGGGTGCGAATCCCCGACAGCCCCACTGCGGTAATTTCAG
>USGZ01000068.1 GCA_900554265.1 uncultured Porphyromonadaceae bacterium | reverse complement strand
GCAACAACACTCCCGCCGATATCGCCGGCATCAACGTCGATCTCTTCGCCGACGGCGAGAAGACCGCAAGCTTCACCGTCGACGCCATCCGCGCCGGACGCAACTCCCTGGTTTCGTTCCCGATGCAGATGAGCATGGTCGCAGAGGAACCGATAATCTTCTCGGCAACCGTAAGCTGCCAGGGCGACACCAACACGGACAACAACACCTCCGGCGAAGTGACCGTCGCTCCGAAACACAGCGTATACCCGACCGTAGCCAACCTCAAGGGTGAAAGCACCCCTGAAGGTCCCAGTCTGACTTGGGACGCACCAGTTATCGCCGGCGGAGAAGCCGCGACGGTAATCGAGAACTTCGAAAATGCCGACGCCTTCGTCGATTATGTCGACGGCTGGACGTTCATCGACGGCGACCAGTCGCCCATAGGCTCGCTCGGCGGCTATCCCCTCCCCGGCCTGACTGCCGGCGTCTCGAACGCTTCCTTCTTTGTCTTCGAACCCGCAGCCGCCGGTCTTGCCGACAACATGACCTTCAACGCCCACAGCGGAACCAGCTTCCTGGCCTCGGTCTATCGAGCCGACAACGGTCTCTCCGACGAATGGGCAATCAGCCCCGTCCTTAGCGGCAACGCCCAGACTGTAAGTTTCTACGCCAAGAGCTACAACCCCTCATGGCCCGAAAAAATCGAAATCTGCTACAGTACCGGAAGCCTCAGCCCCGCCGACTTTACTGTCGTGAAAACCGTAAACGCCGTGCCCGGCAACTGGACTCTCTATGATGCCGAACTCCCCGCAGGAGCCCGCTACCTGGCCGTCCACAGCTGTGCCACCGGTGCTTTCATGCTCATGCTCGACGACTTCACCTTCGAAGCCGGCTCCATAAACGACATGCTCGAGCTGAAGGGCTACGACATCTACCGCAACGGCGAGAAACTCAATGCCGAAACCCTGTCCGAGACAGCTTACCTCGACAGCGAGGCCCCCGAAGGCACGCATACCTACAGCGTGCTGGCCGTCTATAACCTGGGCTTCTCCGCACCCGTTTCAGTCGACAACATCGAAATGAGCGGAATCGACAGCATCCTCGCAGGCATCCGCGTCTACAGCGATGGCGGCCGAATCGTAATCGAAGGCGCAGCCGACAAGGCCGTCCAGGTATGCGCCGCCGACGGACGCACCATTTTCTCGGCAGTCGCCGCCGCCCGGACGGAAATCGGCGTCGCCGAAGGCATTTATCTGGTAACAGTCGACGGACGCACCGTCAAACTCATCGTCAGATAAGCTTGCCCCCAATAATACCGTGCCCGGAAATCTCTCCCGATTTCCGGGCATTTTTTATTCGCTCCACCAGTACCCGCATATGCCTGCCGCATCTCCGGAATACCTCGAAAAGCACCCCCTCCAGCCGAAAAATATTGAATTTCGAGGGATTTTGCGTATCTTTGCGCATTAATTGAAAAACGATGATTGAGAAGATTAAAACCCTGCGTCAGGAAATCGAAGGCCTTACGGCCGCCAATGCCGCCGAGGTGGAGGCCCTGCGCATCAAATATCTGAGCAAAAAGGGTGCCGTCAGCGCACTGATGAACGATTTCCGCAATGTTCCCGCGGAGCAGAAACGCGAGCTGGGCCAGGCTCTGAACGAGCTCAAGACATTCGCAACCGAACGTATCGCCGCACTCAAGGCCGAGGCCGAGGCAGGCGCAGGCGTCGGCAGCCGCCTGGACCTTACGCGCGACGCCGCCCCGGTACGCCTGGGCACGCGCCACCCGCTGTCGCTGGTACGCGAGCAGATTATCGACATCTTCCGCCGCCTGGGCTTCACAATCGCCGAAGGCCCCGAGGTTGAGGACGACTGGCACGTATTCGAAAGCCTCAACTTCCCACCGGACCATCCGGCGCGCGACATGCAGGACACCTTCTTCATCTCCCATAATCCGGCCGTGCTGCTGCGTACGCATACCTCCAGCGTGCAGACGCGCACCATGACGACCCAGAAGCCGCCGATACGCATCATCTGCCCGGGCCGCGTGTACCGCAACGAGGCCATCAGCGCCCGCGCCCACTGCTTCTTCCACCAGGTCGAGGCGCTGTACGTCGACAAGCACGTGACCTTCGCCGACCTTCGCCAGACGCTGCTCTACTTCGCCCGCGAGATGTTCGGACAGGACACCCGCATCCGTCTGCGTCCGAGCTACTTCCCCTTCACCGAGCCTTCCGCCGAGATGGACATTTCCTGCGGCCTCTGCGGCGGCAAGGGATGCGCGTTCTGCAAGGGTACGGGCTGGGTCGAGATTCTCGGCTGCGGTATGGTCGACCCCAACGTGCTGGAATCCTGCGGAATCGACTCCAGGGAGTACACCGGCTTCGCCCTCGGCATGGGTATCGAGCGCATCACCAACCTCAAGTATCTGGTCAACGACCTGCGCCTGTTCTCCGAGAACGACGTGCGCTTCCTGGACGAGTTCACCTCCGCCCGCTGACCCCCCACGGAGGACACGATGACCCAGAAAGAGCGCTATCGCGAAGTGGTCGAGCGTTTCGAGCAGGAAATGCCCACGCCCCGCACTGAACTGCACTACCGGAATCCCTTCCAGCTTCTGGTGGCGGTGATACTTTCCGCCCAGTGTACGGACAAGCGCATCAATATGATCACGCCGACGCTGTTCGAGGCCTTTCCGGACGCCGCCTCGATGGCAAAGGCCACACCGGAGGAAATATACGGCTACATCAAGTCCGTGTCCTACCCCAACAACAAGACCCGGTCGCTGCTGGGCATGGCCCGCAAGCTCACCGAGGACTTCGGCGGCAATGTGCCCGACGACATCGACAGCCTGATGAGCCTTCCCGGCGTAGGACGCAAGACCGCCAATGTAATCCTTTCGGTGGTCTACAACCGCCCGACCATGGCCGTCGACACCCACGTGTTCCGCGTGGCCGAGCGCATCGGGCTGACCACGCGCAGCCGCAACCCCCTGCAGACGGAGAAGAAGCTCGTCAGCCAGCTGCCGGAAGAAGTTATCGCCCGCGCCCACCACTGGCTGATTCTCCACGGCCGCTACGTCTGCAAGGCCCGCAACCCGCAGTGCGACGACTGCTTCCTGGCCGACATCTGCCGCAAGCACTGCCGGGACATAAACAGAATCAAGAAATCCCTCCCCGAAGAAAAATGATCCAGACGCTCAGCAACGACATCCTGACAGTCGCCGCCTCCACCTCCGGAGCGGAGCTGCAGAGCATACGCAACAACCGTACCGGCTACGAGTACCTCTGGCAGGGCGACCCGACATTCTGGAAGCGACGCTCGCCGGTGCTCTTCCCGATAGTCGGCGCTGTCTGGAACGGCGTGTTCCGCATGGACGGCCGCGAGTACCCGATGGGGCAGCACGGCTTTGCCCGCGATACCGAGTTCGAGATTGCCGCCGAGGCGCCTGAGGACGAGATGTGGTTCTCGCTGACGGCCTCGGACGCCACCCTGGCCCTCTACCCGCGTAAGTTCCGCCTCGACGTGGGCTATAGTCTGCTGCAGGAGCGAATCGCGGTGATGTGGCGCGTGACCAACCTGGACGACAAGGACATGTACTTCCAGATCGGTGCCCATCCGGCCTTCAACATTCCCGGATTCAACGCTTCGGATACCGTCCGCGGCTACCTGGGCTTCGACACCGGGGAAATCATCTCGCGCACCATCGCCGAGAAGGGCTGCATGGGCCCGGCGCTACGCAAAATCGAAATAAAGGACGGCCTGATGCCGCTTACGGCCGACACCTTCGCCAAGGACGCCATAGCCGCCACGGAGGGCCGCATCCGCCGAGTGTCGCTGCTGACCAGGGACCTGGCGCCGGTCCTGTCGGTGCTGTTCTCGAGTCCCTGCGTAGGTGTATGGGCGCCCAAACCCGACGCGCCCTTCGTCTGCATCGAACCCTGGTACGGTCTGGCCGACGAAGCCGGATTCACCGGCGATTTCAGCGCAAAGGCCGCCGTCAACCGCCTGGCTCCCGGAGAGACATTCAAGGCTTCCTATACAATTATTATAGAAAGCGTCTGAGAAAACAATTTCCGCCCCGCGGCGCTTATATATCAATGACACAAACCAGCATTTACTAATGAAACTGCATACCTTCCTCCTCGCAGTGTCGCTGCTCGCTTTCGGCGCAGCATCCGCCGTCGAAGTCGACTGCACCCCCGGCACGCTGGCCTCGCGGCTCGGCACTTCGGCCGCTACCGAGACCACGCTGACCGTCAGCGGCAGTCTCGACGCACGCGACCTCTTCTTCATCGCCGACGAAATGCCGGCACTCCGCACCCTGGATCTTGCAGGAGCCAACATCGCCGCCTACTCGGGCGAACGCCTGAAAGGCAACCTCAGCTATCCGGCGGCAACCATCCCCGCAATGACCTTCGCCGGCAGCAGGATTACGGAAATCACATTCCCAGCCGCGGGCGTAACCCTCGGCAACGGCGCCCTGGCCGGCTCGGCCCTGACCTCGCTGACGCTGACGCCTAAGGTCAACGCATCTGGCTCGGGCGTGTTCTCAGACTGCGCAGGCCTTACCAGCATCGCCACCGGCGGCGCCACCCTCGGCGACCATATGTTCATGGGCCTCACCGCCCTGACCACCGCCGACCTCACCGGCAACGCCGAACTTCCGGAAGGCATCTTCCAGAACTGCACGGCCCTGCAGAGCGTGACAGGCTCCGAAAGCCTCACCGCCATCGGCGCCTATGCCTTCGACGGCTGCACAGCCTTGAAGCAGATTGCCCTCAAGGATATCCGAAGCATCGGCGACCGCGCCTTCTACGGCAGCGGCCTCACGTCGCTTGACCTGGCCGAGGCCTCGAACCTCAAGACCATAGGCCGCTACGCCTTCGCCGACGAGGACGCCCTTGTCTCCGTCTGTCTGCCCGGGTCCGTGACCTCCGTAGGCGCCGGCGCGTTCTTCAACTGCACCGCCCTCTCGGCCGTCGTATTCCCGGCCATCGACATGGCCGCCTATACCTTCACGCACGCGCCCCTGAGCGCCAGCGGCGAGACGCTGCTGCCCGAAGGCCTCACTTCCATAGGCGACTACGCCCTTGCCGACGCCTCCGGGCTGAGCACACTGCAGCTGCCCTCGACCCTGAGTTACCTCGGCGACGGAGCCATGGAAAAAACCATCTCCCTGAAGACCATCGACGCCGAAACAGTCAAGGAAGTTCCCGCCCTCGGCGAATCCGTATGGGCCGGAATAGACCAGAGCACCGTGAGTCTCGACGTAAGCCCCGATCTGGCTCCCGCATTCAGGGCAGCCGAACAGTGGAACGAGTTCAATGTCAACGCTCAGAGCACCCTGACCGAGGATATGGTCGCACCCGCCGCGCTGGAAGCGAGATTTGTCGGTCCGATTCTCGAAGTCCGTTCCTCCGGCGCCGAAATCGCCGCCGTAAGCCTCTACGACATCGCCGGCAACCTGCTGATGCGCTCCGGTCTCAACGCTTCCGAAGGCAGCCTGGACACCTCAGCCATAGGCGGCAACCTCTTCATTGTGCGTCTGCAGCTCGCCGACGGCACAGACCGAGCCCTCAAAATGCTGCGCTGATGGGTAAGAACAAGCTGCGCAAATTCGCCGAGATGGAAAACCTGCCCCTGGTTTTCCAGTATCCCTACCGCACCCTGCAGGCCGGAGGCTTTCCCCTGCGCGGACGCTGGAGCGAGTTTTTCGGCAACGCGAACCCCATAACGGTAGAGCTCGGCTGCGGCAAGGGCGAGTACACCGTAGGGCTGGCGCGCCGCTTCCCGGAGCGCAACTTCATCGGCATCGACATCAAGGGCGCCCGTATGTACTCCGGCGCCAGCGCCGCAACGGCCGAAGGGCTGAAGAACGTGGCCTTCGTGCGCACATCCATCGAGCTGCTGGAGGCCTTCTTCGCTCCCGGCGAGGTGGCCGAGCTGTGGATAACCTTCCCCGACCCGCAGATGAAGAAGGTAAACAAGCGCCTCACGGGCACGCGCTTCATGGAGATGTACCGCCGCGTGCTGGCTCCCGGCGCGCTGGTCCACCTGAAGACCGACAGCCCCTTCCTCTACGACTACACCCTCATGATGGCCCGCCACAACGGCCTTGCCATAGCCGAGGCCAACGCCGACATCGACACCAGCGGAGCCCGCGCCGCCGACCCCGTCCTGGCCATATACACCCACTACGAGCGCCAGTGGCTCGACCGCGGCCTCACAATCCGCCACCTCGCCTTCGACCCCGCCGGACCGGCGCCCCTGAACGAGCCGCCGGAAGCCGACGAACTGGCACGCGACACTTACCGAAGCTACTCCCGCGGCTACATCCAGATGCCCGACCTAATGAAAGAATAAAATGGAAGAAACACTCTATCCCAAACTCATAACCGACGCCCTGACTACGGTGCGCTACCCCGGCACGGGCCGCAACATCGTCGAAATGGGCATGCTGGCCGACGATATCCGCATCGACGGCCGCAAGGTAAGTTTCACCATTCTCTTCGAGAAACCCACCGACCCCTTCAAGGCCTCCATCCTCAAGAGCGCCGAGGCGGCCGTGAAGCTCGCGGCTCCCTATGCCGAAGTGACCGTCAGTTCCGCCAGCCAGGCCGTGCAGGACAAGCCGGCGAAGGCTCCCGTGCTGCCCGGCGTGAAGAACATCGTGGCCGTCAGCTCCGGCAAGGGCGGCGTCGGCAAGAGCACCGTGGCCGCCAATCTGGCCGTGGCACTCGCCGCCGAAGGCTACAGCGTCGGGCTTCTGGACGCCGACATTTTCGGCCCCTCGATTCCCAAGATGCTCGGCCTGGAGGACACCGAACTCTATATGCACGAGGTCGACGGCCGCAACCTCATAATCCCCGCCGAGAACTACGGCGTCAAGGTGCTGAGCATCGGCTTCGTAATCGACCCCGCATCGGCCGCCGTATGGCGCGGCGCCATGGCCTCCAATGCCCTGAAGCAGCTCATCGAGCAGGCCGACTGGGGCGAACTGGACTATTTCCTCATCGACATGCCTCCCGGAACGAGCGACATCCACCTGACCCTCGTCCAGACCCTGGGCATCACCGGCGCCGTCGTGGTCACCACGCCTCAGGAAGTGGCCCTGGCCGACGCCCGCAAGGGCATCGCCATGTTCCGCGATCCGAAAATCAACGTGCCCGTCCTCGGCCTGGTCGACAACATGGCCTGGTTCACACCCGAAAAGCATCCAGAGGAGCGCTACTACCTCTTCGGCAAGGACGAGAACGTCGACCGCCTGGCCGAATCCTTCGGAGTTCCCGTACTGGCGCGCATACCGCTGGTTGCCGCCGTAGGCGAGCATTCGGACAGCGGCCGCCCCATCGTGACGGAGAACACCGCCTCCGCCGCGGCCTTCTTCCACCTGGCCCATGAAGTCGCCGACGCCGTGGAGCGCCGCAACGCCGAACTGCCTCCGACGGAAAAAGTTGAACTCAAACACTGACCGGACTGCAAACCCGTGGAAACGCCATACATCGCAATCATCAACGGCCCGAACCTGAATCTCCTGGGGCGCCGCCAGCCCGAAATCTACGGAATCAGGACCCTGGACGACATCATCGTCGACCTCGTGACCCGCTTTCCGCAAATCGCCTTCCGCCATTACTGCCATCAGGGCGAGGGCGAGCTCATCGATGCCATCCAGAAGGCCGGCTTCGACTCCGACTGCAGCGGCATAGTCCTCAACGCAGGCGCATACACCCACACCTCGCTGGCAATCGCCGACGCCATCGCCGCAGTGCCCGCGCCGGTGGTGGAGGTGCATCTGAGCAACATCTTCGCCCGCGAGGAAATCCGCCACCGCTCGCTGATCGCCGCCGTCTGCAAAGGCAGCATCTCGGGCTTCGGCGACCGCAGCTACCACCTGGCCGTCGAGGCGTTGCTCGACGCTCTTCCCAAACCCGACCCCGTAGATGTCATCTTCAAATAATAAAGAATCCGAAAAGCCGTCTCTCCTGATAGTTGGCGCCGGCGGCTTCATCGGCGGCTTCATCGCCGCCGAGGGCATCCGCCGCGG
>USGZ01000067.1 GCA_900554265.1 uncultured Porphyromonadaceae bacterium | reverse complement strand
GTCGTGGCTTACGACTACGGCGCAGCCGGCGAAGTCCTCGAGACCTTCCTCGAGGGAGCGCAGGGTGTTGACGTCGATGTCGTTGGTCGGTTCGTCGAGCAGCAGTACATTGCCCTCCTCTTTCAGGGCCATGGCCAGGTGCAGACGGCTGCGCTCGCCGCCGGAGAGGACGCCGATCTTCTTCTCCTGGTCGGCGCCGGTGAAGTTGAAGCGCGAGAGGTAGGCGCGGGCATTGACGTCGCGGCCGCCCATGCGGAAAGTCTCGACGCCCTGGCTGATAACCTCGTAGACGCTCTTATCGGGCAGCAGGTCGTGGTGGCGCTGGTCGACGTAGGCGATTTTCACCGTTTCGCCGACCTCGAAGGAGCCGTTGTCCGGCTGCTCCTGGCCCATGATGAGGCGGAAGAGCGTGGTCTTGCCGGCGCCGTTGGGGCCGATTACGCCTACGATGCCGTTCGGGGGCAGGCTGAAGGAGAGGTCGTCGAAGAGGTGCTTGGCGCCGTAAGCCTTGGCCAGGTGGCTGGCCTCGATCACCTTGTTGCCAAGGCGCGGACCGTTGGGGATGAAGATTTCGAGCTTCTCCTCGCGCTGCTTCTGGTCCTCGTTGAGGAGCTTGTCGTAGCTGTTGAGTCGGGCCTTGCCCTTGGCCTGGCGTGCCTTGGGTGCCATGTGGATCCATTCGAGTTCGCGTTCGAGGGTCTTGCGGCGCTTGCTGGCCTGCTTCTCCTCCTGGGCCATGCGCTTGGTCTTCTGCTCGAGCCAGCCCGAGTAGTTGCCCTTCCATGGAATTCCCTCGCCGCGGTCGAGTTCGAGAATCCAGCCGGCCACGTGGTCGAGGAAGTAGCGGTCGTGGGTGATGGCGATGACTGTGCCGGGGTATTGGCGCAGGTGCTGTTCGAGCCAGTCGATCGACTCGGCGTCGAGGTGGTTGGTGGGCTCGTCGAGCAACAGCACGTCGGGCTGCTGGAGCAGCAGGCGGCAGAGGGCCACGCGGCGGCGCTCACCGCCGGAGAGGGTGTCGACGATCTGGTCGTCGGGCGGACACTGGAGTGCGTCCATGGCGCGTTCGAGGCGGTTGTCGATGTTCCATGCGTCGGCGGCGTCGAGCTTGTCCTGGAGCTCGGCCTGGCGTGCTATCAGGGCCTCCATCTTGACCGGGTCGTCGAGCACCTCGGGGTCGCCGAAGGCCTCGTTGACCTTGTCGTACTCGGCCAGGAGGTCCATGGTGGGCTTCACGCCCTCGCGCACGATTTCGAGCACGGTCTTGCCGCTTTCGAGGTGCGGCTCCTGCTCCAGGTAGCCTACGGTATAACCGGGAGCGAAAACTACTTCGCCCTGGATGTCCTTGTCGATGCCGGCGATGATTTTGAGCAGCGAGCTCTTGCCCGAGCCGTTCAGACCTATGATGCCGATTTTGGCACCGTAGAAGAACGACAGGTATATGTTCTTGAGCACCTGCTTCTGGGGCGGGTAAGTCTTCGAGACGCCCACCATCGAGAAAATAACTTTTTTGTCGTCTGCCATTGAGGGTGAGTGTTAATGTGGAGTTAGCGGCGGCGTGCGCCGGGGGCGTACTTGGCGGGATAGTCCACGCGCGTGCGCCCGGTTGCTATATTGTTGAGCTTGCCGCGGATAAGCTGGCGGCGCAGGCTCGAGATATGGTCGATGTAGAGCTTGCCTTCGAGGTGGTCGCACTCGTGCTGGACGATGCGGGCCAGGAAGCCGGAAATCTCCTCGTCGTGGGGCTGGAAGTCCTCGTCGAGCCACTTCAGGCGAATGCGCTCCACGCGGGGCACGTTCTCGCTCAGCCCCGGCAGGCTCAGACAGCCCTCGCTGCGGGTCACTTTGGGAGCGTCGAGGATTTCGATTTCGGGATTGATAAGCGTGAGCTTGCGGCCCTTGCATTCGGGGAAGTCGTCGCCGACGGGCGAGCCGTCGATCACCACCAGCCGGATATTGCGCCCGATCTGCGGTGCGGCCAGGCCTACGCCCTCGCTTTCGTACATGGCGGCATACATGTCAGCCACAAGTTCCTTCAGACCCTCGTAGTCCGGGGTCAGAGGTTCGGAAACAGCCCTCAGAACGGGGTGTCCGTAAAGATATATCGGAAGTTTCATTGCTGAAATAAGTTTTTGTCGGGTTTCTCTCGCGCGCACGCGAACATTGAAGAAATAAAGCTAATCGCCTCCGGCGCCGCTGGCCAGGAAGTCGTTGAGGATAATGGCGGCGCTGATTTTGTCGACCAGGGCCTTGTCCTGGCGGTCCTTGCGCCCGAGGCCTCCGTCGAGCATGGCGCGGTGGGCCAGCACGGAGGTGAAGCGCTCATCGTACATCACTATCTTCATCTCGGGCATGGCCTTGGCCAGGCGTGCGATTGCCGGGCGCAGGTAGCGCTGACTCTCGCTGGGGCGGTTGTGCATGTCGCGCGGCTCACCGACTACGATTGCGTCGACTTCCTCGCGGGCGGCGTAGGCCTTGACGAAGTCTATAAGCTGCGCCGTCGGCACGGTGTCCAGGCCGTTGGCCACAAGGCGCAGCGGGTCGGTCACGGCGATACCGCAACGCTTGCGTCCGAAGTCTATGGCCATCAGTCGTCCCATCAATCTGCAAAGTTACGATTTTAATTCGCCAAATCGGCCATCCTCCACCCCGCAGCCCTGATTTGTTTACATTTATTAACACTACGAAGTTAGAATTAACCAACAGGCGTTGGAGCGGCACCGCACATGCCGAAAACAATCCACGGCTTGCTCGCTTTCTCGCTTTCGGAAATTTATATTTTAATATCTTTGAATAATATTTGGAAAACTAATTATTTATACTTATATTTGCCACGTAAACCTAAAACAAAACGCAATGAAAAAACTAATCTCCTTTCTCCTTCTATTCTGGGCTGGTATTAGTGCGACTTCTGCGTACGAGGTTCTCACGTTGAACAACACTGTACTACAAACTCAAAAAATACGTAAATGAAAAAACTCCTCACTCTGCTGTTTCTGCTCATTGCCGGAATCAGCAACGCATCGGAATTGCCTGATGACGGCATAATCATAGATGCCGAGCTGGAAGATTATCAAGACGCCATCAATGGTCAAGGAACATTTGTATTGTATCCTACTACCGTGGATAACAATCAATACTTTGGCATGCTTTCCCGAATTCCAGGGCGTGCCGCCATCATGGGTTCCAGCCCCATTCGAATGCTGGAAAGAATTCCTGTAGACCTTGCGCCCTATACAATCTTCGATTTTTATCCTCAACTCCCAGAGGGTAATGATTACTCGGGAGAAATAGAAATCGAAAACTATATATTTTGCAAATTTTACAACCCTCAGCCAAACGTAGATGATAGCCAAAATGGCATGAATTGCATTGTTAATACAATTGCATACGGAGCTTTTGCAAATTGCGTCAACCTCACCGGTGTCAAATTGCCTACCCATCTCACCGAAATTCGCCCGGCAGCATTCGCAAAATGCACCTCTCTTAAAAAAATTGACGGCAGCGAATGTCGCAATGTCCGCATCTATCCCTTTGCCTTCGACGGGTGTACAAGTCTGACTTCTGCCGATCTCACCTTCGTGAGTCGCGTCAGCTACTATGGAGGCAAGAGTTTCGACAACTGCCCTAATCTGCAGCATGTGATTCTTAAAGCCGAGAAAGAAGAGGTACGCATGCTGGACCGCCGCTCGACGCCTTCTCTTAAAACCATACGCGTCGTTACCGAAGAACCCAATCAACATGCCGGAGAGTTATATTGGTACGACCCCTTCTTCGAGGAGGAATATCAGAACGCAATACTCATTGTGCCCGACGGAAGCAAGGACAAGTACCAGACCGCCCTCCCCTGGAAGAACTTCGCCAACATCATGACTGAAGGCGAATATGCGGGCGTCAACAGCAGCATCGTAGGCAAAGAAATCGTCAACCTCGACGGCAAGACCGCCTCGCTGATTGACTACGACGCCACTGCCGAAATCTTCGACACCAACGGCATCAAGGTCGCCGACCTCACACCCGCGTCGCCAGAATTCAGCGCCGACTTCCCAGGTATCTTCATCATCCGCTCCGGCGCGAACACCCAGAAAGTCGTCCTCCAGTAAAACGTAAATAACCCGGCAAATAACCCACACGAACCTGGAATCGACCTATCGAGAGTCGATTCCAGGTTTTATTGTAGCCGTTATGCTATTTCAGGGGCCGCTTTTATTTTAGGTTTTATTTTCATGGGGAAATTTGTGGGAATATTGAGGTTTTTGGAGTAATTTTGCATTTCAGTATAGAAAATTCAACCTCTATGGAAAAAATCATATTAACCGGCGACCGCCCCACGGGGCGCCTGCATGTGGGCCACTACGTAGGCTCGCTGCGTCGCCGCGTCGAACTGCAGAACTCCGGCGAGTACGACAAAATCTACGTGATGATTGCCGACGCGCAGGCCCTTACCGACAATGCCGATAACCCCGAGAAGGTGCGCCAGAACATTATCGAAGTGGCTCTCGATTACCTCTCGGTAGGCATCGACCCCGCCAAGACCACAATCTTCATCCAGAGCCAGGTGCCCGAACTCTGCGAACTCACCACTTACTATATGAACCTGGTGACCGTGAGCCGCGTACAGCGCAACCCGACGGTGAAGACCGAAATCAAGATGCGCAACTTCGAGCAGAGCATCCCCGTAGGCTTCTTCTGCTACCCCATAAGTCAGGCTTCGGATATCACCGCCTTCAAGGCTACGACCGTACCCGCCGGCGATGACCAGGCCCCGATGGTCGAGCTCACGCGTGAAATCGTGAACCGCTTCAACAACATCTACGGCGACACTTTGGTCGAACCCGAGATACTCCTGCCCACCAACGCCGCCTGCCAGCGCCTCCCCGGAACCGACGGCAAGGCCAAGATGAGCAAGAGCCTGGGCAACTGCATTTACATCTCCGACACCCCGAAGGAAGTCAAGAAAAAGGTCAACTCGATGTACACCGACCCCGAGCACCTCACCATCGACTCTCCGGGACACCTCGAAGGCAACTGCCCCTTCATCTACCTGGACGCGTTCAGCTGCGACGAGCACTTCGCCAAGTACCTGCCCGAGTATAAGAACCTCCAGGAACTCAAGGACCACTACACCCGCGGCGGCGTAGGCGACGGTACGGTCAAGAAGCTGCTCCTCAGCGTACTCGAGGAAGAACTCGCACCAATCCGCGAACGCCGCAAGTACTGGGAGGAAAATATTCCGGCCGTCTACGACATACTCCGCGAAGGTTCCGCCAGGGCCCGCGAGGCTGCCGCCAGGACCCTCCACGAAGTACGCGAGGCCATGAAAATCAACTACTTCGACGACTTCGAGCTCATCAAGGAACAGAGTAAGAAATATAAGAACTGAGATACAAGCCGGCCGCAGATTTTGTCAATACTAAAAAATTGACTAATTTTGTGGCCGTATTCGGGGCGTAGCGCAGTCCGGTAGCGCACCTGGTTTGGGACCAGGTGGTCGCAGGTTCGAATCCTGTCACCCCGACCAAAGAAAAAAGGTTGCCTTCCCCGGATGGTAAAGCCGGTCGCAGGCAACCTTGTTTTTTACCTGGTATTTGCAGGAACTTTTTTGTTGCGAGGCTTTCCTCAGGAGTCGTATTACTAATGGAAACAATGATTATGCGGATTATGGAGGTGCAGACACCGGCCGGGACGTTGCTTCTCGGCGGGTGCGGGGAGGAGCTGTGCCTGTGCGAGTGGGCGGAGAGTCCGCATGCTGATGCCACCGTGGCGCGTGTGGGCCGCCGGCTCGGGGCCCAGGTCGTTTTCGCGCCGTCGCGGGTCTGCGGGATTGCGGCGGAGCAGCTGGCGGAGTATTTCGCCGGTACGCGCAAGAGTTTCGATTTGCCGCTGCTGATGGCCGGAACGGATTTCCAGAAGGCCGTATGGACCGAGCTGCTGCATATACCCTATGGCACTACAATCACTTACGGTCAGGAAGCGCAGCGCCTCGGCCGTCCGGCGGCGACGCGTGCCGTGGCTTCGGCCAACGGGGCCAATCCGCTGTGCGTAATCGTGCCGTGCCATCGCGTTGTCGGTGCCGGCGGTACTCTTACCGGTTACTCCGCCGGCCTTTCCTTCAAGCGCTATCTGCTTGACCTCGAGGGCGCCGGCAAGAGCTGACAACCCGGAGTTGTTAAAATTGGCCTGATGTCCCGTATTCCGGAAATAAATGCCTATATTTGCTGCCTCTATGGAAAAAATAATATTGCGCACATTTGTACTTGCCCTGGCGATAATATTGTCGGCTTGCAACGACGATATATTCATCAAGAATCTGACCCTAAGCGACGTTCCGGAAGAACTGGGGCCCGACCGGCTCTCGGCATCCATCGCCGTTGAAGGAACAGACTGGTATATGAAGGACGTGGTGTTCGCCGGCAGCGAGGGGGCGGCAAGCTATGTCGAGAGCGACAACGGCATTTTCCACGTCGCTACGGCCTTCACCGACCTCTATGTCCGCCAGGCGAAAGATAAGATAAAACTTGAACTCGTCCGCTATCAGGGAGGAGAACCCGGCTTGCTGTCGTTTACGGTTACGGACGGCTATGCTTACCGCGACGTCGCCGTCACCGTTCTGCCGACCTCGGACTTCACCATCGAGATAAAGGACATCAGCTATACACTCACGTCCTGGACCGGCTATCCCGAGGAAGACAGGACAGTCGCTATCATGAGTAAACCCTATCCCGAAGGTCTGACGGAGCCGACGGAGTTCTCCTTCCCGACCGTACGTGAGCTCCACGTGGACTACTTCTTCGAGGCCTGGGGCGCCTCGGACGATTTCGAGAGAATGGTCCTCGGCAGCGGCATAGAGGTGCCCGTGCCTTCTTATACCTTTCTCATCAATCCTCAGGACGGTTACTGGACTATTGCCGGCGATTCCGCTCCGCTTACGATGAATAACTCGTCCTTTGTCACCTCCTGCGTTCCGCCAATGCCTGAAGCCGTCGTCCTCCCCGCGGGTATACCCCTGAGGGTGAAACTGCGCTGCCAGTATGATTCCGTCGGGCTGGACTGCCTGATTACGGCTGTCAATACCGCTACGGGCGAGGAACGCGACGTCCACTGCACGCTCCGGATGCGCGTGCCGGTTAGACTCCTGGTGAACATACACTCTGAATTATGAAAAGACTTTCATTCATCATCATATCGGCGCTGACGGCCCTCGCGTCATTCGCCTCCGACTCGACCGCCATCGCGCAGCGCGTCGAGTTCTCCTTCCGCGAAGCCTACGTGCTGCCGTCGAATCAGATTGTCAAGGGCCACAACCGCTTCGGCTCGAAGACCCGCTCGGCCTTCGGCGCGGCAGGGGAGTACTCCTTTTCTTTCGCGCCCTCCTCGCGCTACGGGCGCTACTATCCGTGCGCATATCAGGGAATAGGAGTCGGCGTCGTGGCCTTCGATGAATCCAGGGTCACTGGCACGCCCGTGAACATCTACGTGCTGCAGGGCTCGCGCATCGCCGGATTCTCGCAGCGGCTGAGCCTCGATTACGAGTGGAACTTCGGCGTCTCCGCCGGCTGGCGCCGCAACGGCGAGGCCAATCCTTTCGACTATGAAGACATCGACGGCTTCGGCTCGCATGTCAACGCCTATATCGACCTGGGCTTCAAGCTCCGCTACGCCCTCAGCGAGCGCCTCAGCCTTACCGCCGGCGTAAACATCTCCCATTTCTCTAACGGCAACACCGACTATCCCAACCCCGGCGTCAACGTTTTGTGGGGTCGCCTGGGCCTGGCCTGGAATCTAGGCACCGTGCCCGCGCAGCGCCGCCCCGACTGGAGCGGCTACGAACCCCACGTGAGCTACGACATCACCGCCTACGGCGCCTGGCGCAAGAACCTTTTCGACGCCAACTACAGCTTCGGCGACATCGAGCCCGAGATGAAGGTAATCCCGGGCCATTTCGGGGTCCTGGGCTTCAACCTCAACCCGCTGTGGCACTTCAACCCGATGTTCTCTGCCGGAGCCTCGCTCGATTTCCAGTACGACGAAGGCTCAAACCTCAGTCCTTACTATTCCATCGAAACCCCCGCCGACGACCCGAAGTTCTACCGGCAGCCCTTCAGCCACCGCATGATGG
>USGZ01000066.1 GCA_900554265.1 uncultured Porphyromonadaceae bacterium | reverse complement strand
TTGAGGCGGTCGAAGAAGCCCATCTCGGCCAGGCGCTCGCGGAAGAGGTTGGTGTTGTTCTCATATTGCGGCATGCTTAGCTTGCACATGCCGATGTTCGACGAGTAGGTCAGGAACTGGCGCACCAGCAGCGAGCCCGGCGAGTGGGTGTCCTGGATGGGCTTGCGCCCCAGGTAGCCGTAGGAGCGCCCGATGGGATAGCTCTGGTCGAGGTGCGCGTAGCCGTGCTTTAGGGCCACGGCCATGGTCATCACCTTCATAACCGAGCCCGGCTCGTAGCGCTTCACCAGGCGGTTCAGCGCCGGTACGTAGGTCGGCACGCGGGCGGTGCTGTCGCGCTCGAGGTTCGAGATGGCCTTGATGTCGCCGGTATGGACTTCCATGATCATCGCAGAGCCCCAGTCGGCGTTGCAGCTCAGCAGCATCTCGCCGAGCTCGCTCTCGAGGATGTCCTGTACGGTGATGTCGATGGTGGTGGTCACGTCGTAACCGTCGATGGCCGGGGTGTCGACGGCCATGTAGGTGCCGCGGGTGCCCAGCCGCGAGCGCTTCACGCCCGGCACGCCGAAAAGCAGCGTGTCCAGGGCACGCTCGAGGCCGCTGCGGCCGCGGACGGTGGCGTCGGTGTCCATCTGCCCCACGCGCCCGATGCTCATGCGCGCCATATCGCCGAAGGGATAGCTGCGCACCATCACCGGCTCGATCACCAGGCCCGTATAGGCGGCGTTTTCCCTCAGGTTGAAGAAGGGCAGGTTGCGACAGGCGTTGGCCGTGGCCAGGTCGACTTTACGGGCTATCGACCAGCCGCGGCTGCGCCTCTCCCGGGGCACGCTGATGCCCGCGCGCAGATGCCGCTGCCATTCTTCGGCCGTGCGGTTCGGAAACAGCGCGGCCAGGCTGTCGCTGAGCTGCGGGATGAGGCTGTCGAATTCGACAATCATGAAGTTCTTCGAGCGCAGGTCGATGCGCACGTTGTAGTAGCGCAGGTTCGTGGCCAGCAGGGAGCCGTCGGCGGCGAGGATGTCGCCGCGCGAGGGCATGATGACCCTGGTCTGCATCAGCGACGAATCGCCCATCAGGCGCCACTCCTTCGAATGGACTACCGTGGTGTCGATTAGGAATCCGCAGATGAAGATGGCCATGACCAGCGTCAGGGTGAACAGCACGGAGAATCGCCCCGCGAGAAATTTCTTCCTGCCGGTGATTTTACCTTTGCTTTTGCCTGTCTTTTCGCTCATTGGAGAGATATGATGAATGGTTGGACTACTGTCAGGGTTCGAGTATCAGGTCGGCGGCGCGGGCCTCGGGAGTGGCCTCGGGCACGTCGAGGCCCAGGTTGAGGCTGTCGACCAGATGCTGCATGGCCGACTCGCGCGTAAGTGTATGGTAGCGCGATACTTCCTGGTTCATATACGTGCGCTCGACCTCAATTTTGTGGCGCAGGGTGCGGATGGTGGTCTCCGTGGCGTCGTGATCGAAGCGGGCCGCGATGTAGGCGATGCACACTATCACGGCGAACGACACGGCGAAGAAGTTGCGCTTGAAGAACTTGCTGTCCGCCACGCCGTTGACGGCGATCTTGTGGGCGTGGCTGCCGGCCTTGCGCGCCCCCTTGCGCAGGGCGCCCTTGATGTCGTCGGTGTTCAGTTTAATCATTGGAGAGAAGACGCTGGGCAACGCGCAGCTTGGCGCTGCGGCTGCGGGGGTTTCGGGTTATTTCCTCGGCGTCGGGGACCACGGGCTTCGGGGTCAGCACCTTGAAGGGCACCTCGGCGCGGCCGAACAGGTCCTTGCGGATTTCGCCGTCGCAGCGCCCCGATCGCATGAAGTTCTTGACCATGCGGTCCTCAAGCGAGTGATAGGTGATGATGGCCAGGCGGCCGCCTGGAGCCAGGACACTCAGCGTCGACTGCAGGAAGGATTCCAGGGCCTCCATCTCGCCGTTGACCTCGATGCGCAGAGCCTGGAAGAGCTGGGCAAGCTCCTTCTTGTAGTCCGCGCGGTTCAGCAGAGGCGTGGCCAGGTCGGCAAGCTCCTGCGTCGTGCCTATGACCTTGCCCTGGCGGCGCGAGGCGGCGATGGCGGCGGCCAGGCGGCGTGCCTGCCGCAGCTCGCCGTAGAGGCGGAATATCTCGGCCAGGCGCTCCTCGGAGGCCGTGGCCAGCAGCTCGGCGGCTGTGATGCCGCCGTCGCGGTTCATGCGCATGTCCAGCGGCGCGTCGGCGCGGAAGGAGAAGCCCCGGGAGGCGTCGTCGAAGTGGTGGAAGCTCACCCCGAGATCGGCCAGGATGCCGTCGACGCGGCCCGGCACGCCGTAGTAGCGCATATAGTTGGCCAGATAGCGGAAGTCGCCGTGGACGGGCGTGAAGTTCGGCGTGGCCTGCGCCCGGGCTATCGCCTCGGAGTCGCGGTCCAGCGAGTACAGATGGCCCTCGGGACCTAAGTGCGAGGCAATCGCACGGCTATGGCCCCCGCCGCCGAGGGTCACGTCGACGTAGATGCCCGTCGGCTTGATGTCGAGGGCCTCGATGGTTTGCGGCAGCAGCGCCGGGATATGGTATGCCTGTTCTTCCATCTGTTCTTGCCTGATTATATACGCAATGTGGGCACGGAATTACCGCGTCCACGCTTTTTAGACTTCAAAATTACGGAAAATGCCGCTATTTTTTCTTACAGCGGATAAAAATTCTCAAAAAAACTTATCAACATTATTTTTGCCGGCGCTTATTTTTTGCCGGCGCGCCGGGGATTGGCCGGGAACCAGCCCTTGCAAACGCGCTCCTCCTGCTCGGCCACCTCGCGAATGCTCCAGAAGCATGAGAAGGCAACCACTCCGCAGAGAATCGCCCCGACAGTGTCCGAAACCAGCAACGACAGCGCGCAAAACGCCACGCCCGCCACCGCGAAGGCCCACCGGCACCCGAGCCCGAAATAATAATAGCCCTTCACCACCAGGGGATGAAAAAGCCCGATAATAAGGAAAGTAGCAAGCCCGACGGTAAGCCCCTCGAGATGATACTCCTTCAGAAATTCGCTAATAGTTTCCATAATCGCCAGCAAAGATAATCAAAATCCCCCGGCGCCCCAATACCTACGAGAAGGTAAAATCGCGCGGCGCAACTACGCATAAAAAGCGCGCGGCGCAATGGAGGTCGGGGCGTCTCGCCCCGACGCCTGACTCGCCGGGCCGGCTTCGCACTTTCCCGATTATTCCCGATAAATCTTGATTAATCCCGATTAATCCCGATTAATCTCGGTGTGGGTGCGAGTCGCACCCACCTCCACGCCCCGCAAAGGAAAAAGCGGCACCCCCGCGATTGGGGATGCCGCCTTTATCGGTAGGACGGATGATTACTTGTTGATGTAAACCTTGGAGACGCTGTTGCCCTGACGACGTACGTAAACGCCGGGGGTCATGTTCTCTGCGGATACTTCGATGCCCTGCAGGTTGAAGAACTGTACGGGAGCGGCTGCGTCGACGGTGATGTCGGCTACGCCGGATGACTTGCTGATAGCATATTCAGCCTTGGCGGCAACGGTGCTGGCGAGCTGGCCGGGGAGAACGTAAACCTTGTAACCACCGTTCTGACGGTTGTATACATGGAGGTTGTTGCCGGCGTCGAAGGTGCACTGCGACCAACCGCTGGCGCCGTTACCATTGCTGGGAACCTGGTCGATTACATAGAGTTCGGTGAAGGTCGGCTCGTTGTATTCGTCGTAGCTCAGAGCATAGACGTAGATTTCCATGGCGCCGCGGCGAACAACTGCTGCAAGAGAACCGTCCATGCTAACTGCGAAACCGGAGTTGCAGTCGGGAGCGAATTCGGTGTTGCCGGAAGATGCCCAAACCTTGTTGCCTTCGTTGTCGAAGTAGGTCAGAGTGGGAACGCCCCAGTCTTCGACTGTGGAGGCGCGGCCCTGCGATACGAAGAAGCCGTTGGCGACGCCTTCGACGTCAACGTTCTGGGAACCGAACTGGCCCTTGCTTTCGAATACCAGCGAGGGAGCGGTGGTAATCATGTCGGCGGTGCCGAGGTCATAGCGTACGATGGTGTTGCCATAGATGTCCTCGTCGTAAGCGAACATCTTGGTGTTCTCGCCTTCGCCCTGGAATGCTACGGTGCAGGAGCCGGAACCTGTGGCGACGCCGTTGTAGGTAACGGTACCGTCGGCGGCCTGGGTTGCGCCTTCAACCATCAGCATGTTGACCATGGGAGCGGCGGGGTTCAGAGGATCGATGCGCCAGTAGCCGCTGTAAGCGTCGGACCAGTCGGCGAAGACTGCGTAGCCGCGGAGGGCATCGCCACGGGTGGTGGAGGAACCGTTGCTGGAAGCGAATTCACCTACGTGGTAGAGTTCGGTGCCTACCTGCTGGCCGAGCTGATCGAATACGGCGAAACCGCGGGAGCGGCCGTTGCCTACTACTACATAACCGAATGCGGGTTCGTTGATGTCGCGGATGAAGACGACGCCACCTGTGGTGTTGTCGCCGCCCTGCCATGCGGTCGGAGCTTCGTAAGCGATAGCGCCGCGTTCGTTGGCGTTATCGGCGGAAATCAGGCGTACTGCCCAGCTGTAAGTACCTTCGGCGAGGTTGCTCAGGTCGATGGTAACAGTGTTTTCGCCCTTAACGATGTTGGCAATAGCGGGAGTTGCAACGGTCTGGCCTTCGGCGTCCTTAACTACAATTTCGCCTTCAGCAGCTGCTTCGGTAGCCTTGAAGGTAACCTTGTACTGGTCGTTTTCGAGAGCTTCGCCCTTGATGTCGTAAGCGAAGGCCTTGCGGGGAGCCACTGCCATACCGGCAACGGTCAGCTTGGGAGCCTTGGTGATGTCCTTCGGGTAAACGAGGGTGAGGGTTGCGTGGACGAGGTCAGCGCTAAGGTTGTTGTTCTCGCCGCCGCGCTCGAGGTCGTATGTACCGGCGCCGCTGAACGAACCGCCCAGGGATACGCTCCAGTCGTTGGAAGCAATCTTGTACTGGCCCTGAAGCTTGTCGAGAGCGATGGTGTAGATAACGTTGCCTTCTTCGTTGACAACGCCATCGGTGGTCATCTTGGTCTCGTCGTTGTAGCCCCAGCCGTTGAGTTCGCCGCGAACGTAGAGTTCGGGAACGGTGAAGACTTCTTCGCCTTCAACCTTGAGGGTCATGGCGGTCAGGTCGACGGTGAAGGTGTACTGGCCGTTGGCGATAGAGAGGTCGCCGCTCAGGCCCGGGACAAGGGTATAGGTATTGCCCGTTACGATAGCGTTGCCTTCAACGCCGAGAAGGCCGGAGTTGAAGCCGGCGGGTTCATCCCAGCCGCCCTTGGCGGTACTGATCTTGAAGCCGCCGCCGGTCTGGTTGAATTCGTAGGTATAGAGTCCATCCTCGCCCTTGGTGAATTCAGCGGGTTCGTTGGGGTTCCATCCCTGGAACTGGCCTGCCATGTAGACATGCTGCTCGGGCTGGGGTTCGCTGCCGAGTTCGATGTCGTAGAGGGCTGCGAAGGACTTGTCGGTCAGAGCGCATTTGAACACCTGGTAGAGCTCGACCTTGTTGTCGCTGACTTTACGGGCCCATACGCCGCAGCCGAAACCGGCGTTACCACCGGTAACTGCGTTATTCCAGTTTTCGTCGTAAGCAGTATGGAAGAGCACGTTGCCGTCCATGTCGTGGATCAGGAAGTCGGCGTTCCATGTATTTACACCGGACATGCGGACTACGTAAGTCTTGTCGCCAAGGGTGAACACGTCGAAACCGTTCTGTGTCTGGGGAGCCCAGCCTTCGGGCATCTGGCCTTCAGCTACAGTGGGCAGATACAGCGGCTCGAAATCTTCGGTAGTATAGCCGATTTCCCAGCACTTGCCGCCGGTGTAATAGTAATAGTTGTAGAAAACGTTTTCCTCGTCCATCTCGTCGATGGTAGCCTTAGGCTGCGCATAGGCCGTCGAGTTGGCGTTTGCGCTGTAAGTGGGATGAGCGGGTTCCGTAAGTGCTACCTGTTCGCCGTTGGCAATCCATACGGGGATGGGATAAGCGCTAGAGGTGCTGGTGATGTAGAACACGCCGCCTTTTTCGCTGCAGAAGTCGCCTACGGCGCGGCCCACTACGTCGTAGCGGTTGCCGGCGAATTCAGAGTCAGCTGGAATTTCGAGTGTGAGCGCGGTGGAAGTCGTTTCGCCGGCCTTGAATAGCTGGACGTTCATCCAGTTGCTTTCGCCGGTGGGGAAACCTGCAACTACGATGTTGCCGGCCTCGTCCATGGCGAAACCCTTGTTCATGCCTGTTTCGCTGGTGAATACCTGGGTGGAGGTAGTGCCGTCGAGGGCCCACATCGTGGTACCGGAGGAAACGTAGACTTTGCCGTTGAGACCGGCGCCGCCACGAACGTTGCCCACGATTTCTGCGGGAATGTGCTGAATCCACCGCTGGGTAACGGTGGGAGCGTCCTGCGCAGTTACTGCGCCGGTAGCCAGCAGGGCTGCTCCGAGCGCCAGATTGCGTAATGTTAATTTCATGTCGCTGATTTTGAGGTTAATAACTGTTGTTTATAGTTGATTTCCTTAGATTTAAAACAGGTTGTTTTACTTGTGTCCTTTTTTAGAAGCTATTAGTTTAAGGTATCTTAGGTCGGGCCAAAAGGAATGCGTATCCCTCTAAAACCGCCCAAAGATAGCTCAAAATCCAAACCCCTGCAAGATTTAACAAAATAAATTCAGATTATTTAACGATAAGCCTTGCTCAAGCCGGGTCGAGGCGCAGGATATTCTCCAGAATGGCGACGGCGGCGCTCACGCTCGGCACGTCCGCAAAGGCAAAGCTCCGGCGCCCGTTGCGCTCGCGCATGTTGATTTTCTGATAGTTTGTGTTGTAGTAGCTGAGCATACGGCCGAACATGGGACTCTGGTAGTAGGCTTTGTTCTCGTCGCCTACGAAAAAGGTAAGCATCTGGCCCTGCTTGAGCACCAGTTTCTCGATGCCCAGACGCCGCGCCAGGCGCCGCAGGTGCGGCACGCGCAGCAGCTCGCGGGCAGCCTCGGGGATGCGGCCGAAGCGGTCGCGCAGGTTTTCCTCGAACTGAGCCAGTTCTTCGTCGCGCTCGATGCGGTCCAGCTCCTTGTAGAGCGAGATGCGCTCGCTTGCCTGAGCCACGTAGTCCGAGGGCAGCAGCAGCTCCAGGTCGGTCTCGATGGCGCAGTCAGTAACGAACTCGGTGTCCGCGGCCTCCTCCTTGCCGTCGGCAGGAGCCGCGAGGTCCGGAAATTCCTCGGTGCGCAGCTCCGTGACGGCTTCCTGAAGGATGCGCTGATATGTCTCGTAGCCCAGGTCAGCGATGAAGCCGCTCTGCTCTGCCCCGAGGAGGTTGCCGGCGCCGCGGATGTCGAGGTCCTGCATGGCTATCTGGATTCCGGAACCCAGGTCGGCGAAACTTTCGATGGCGTCCAGCCGCCGCCGCGCGTCGGGTGTCAGCGGCTTGCCCGGCGGGATGGTAAGGTAGCAGAAGGCCTTGCGGTTGCTGCGGCCGACGCGCCCGCGCAGCTGGTGCAGCTCGCTCAGGCCGAAGTTCTGCGCGTTGTTTATTATTATGGTGTTGACGTTGGGCATGTCGACGCCGCTTTCTACGATTGTCGTCGCCAGCAGTATGTCGTAGTCGTGGGCCACGAAGTCGCCGATGGCCTTCTCGACGCGGTCCGGCGGCATCTGGCCGTGGGCCACGACGGTGCGTGCGTCGGGCACAAGGCGCCGTATCATGGCCTCCAGGTCGTAGAGGCCTTCGATGCGGTGGTTGATGAAGAAAACCTGTCCCCCGCGGGCAAGCTCGAAGTTGATGGCCTCGCGGACGAGGTCGTCGTTGAGCTCGTCAACGCTCGTCACTATCGGGTAGCGGTTCGGCGGCGGAGTGGTGATGGTGCTCAGGTCGCGGGCGCCCATCAGGCTGAACTGCAGCGTGCGCGGAATGGGCGTGGCGCTCATCACCAGCAGATGGGGGTTCGCAGCCTTTTCGGCCAGCATTCCGCGCTGGCGCACGCCGAAGCGATGCTGCTCGTCCACTACAGCCAGACCCAGCCGGGCAAACTCCACGCCCTCGCTCAGGATGGCGTGGGTGCCCACCACAAGGTCGGCTTCGTCACTGCGGAT
>USGZ01000065.1 GCA_900554265.1 uncultured Porphyromonadaceae bacterium | reverse complement strand
GGTGTTGCAAAACCGCGAACTGTAGGGACGCACGGCCGTGCGTCTGAATACAATATGCTGATAATCAACGGATGTACGAGCGCACATCCCTACGGACGCGCGGTGCTCCCTCAGAAGCGTACGGTGCCGCTCAGGAGGACTGTAGCCGGAGCGCAGTCGAGGAATGGCAGGATGTCGCTGCGGCGGTTGAGGAGGTTCTCGCCGCGGAGCCCCAGGTCGAGGTGGCGCGATACCTTGTAGGCGGCGCTGAAATGCAGGTCGCTGCTGTTGTGCAGGTCGACGTACTCCGCTCCGGCGCCCGGAATAAGCTGGCGGCCATAGATGTAGACGCGCCGGTGGGTGCGGAGGGTGTAGCCGAGCCCGAGGCTGAGTTTCTCCAGCGGCTGTGCCTTGGCCTCCACATTGACGATATACCTGGCGCGGTCCATGTTGTCGGCCGAGCCCTTGTCCTCTCCGGTGGAGTTCAGGCGCACGGAGGCATCGACGCTCAGCCCGAACCTGCGCGCCGTATATCCGGCCGAAACCTCGCCCCAGATGTTCTCCAGGTCGTAGCCTGCCATGGCTGTTTCCTGATATGCAGGCACGTAAGCCGCCATAATCATGTCCTCGCACTTGGAGTATCCGCCGCGGAGGCCTATCCGGAAGCCGGTCTGACCTCCGCCGCGCAGGCCGATTTCGGCGTCGAGGGGCGTGCGGTTCACGTCCTCGACCGCGTGCAGCGATATAAGCGGAGAATAATTGAAGGCGCGCCGGTAGCTGTTGAAAGCCGTCGAGCCGCCCGCTTTGGCATAGGCCGCGAAAAGGCTGTTGGGGCGCCAGGTCAGGTTTGCCGAGGGGGCGACGCCGAACTTGTGGCTGTCGGTGCCGCTGGCGGCGTCGAGTTTCGCGCCAAGGCGAAGGGACAGGGCTCCGCCGTCGAAAAGCAATGCCGGCGTGAAGGAGAAAATGCCGGCTCCGTACATGCGTCCGTACTCGAGGCCGAGGGCTCCGCCCCAGCGGCCGTCGTCGCTGCGGAGGGCGCCGTCGAGTTTCAGGTCCGCCAGCGTGCCGTAGAGGTGGTCGAGGGTAAGGCGGCCGCCGTACTCGTAGCATCCGGCCGTGCGGGTTATCGAGCCGTCGACTATGGCGCTGTTGCGGTGAATCCAGCTGGAGGCGAGGGCCGAACGCGCGGCCACGTGGTCGTAGGCGGCACGCACGTTGATGCGGTGGCCGAGCACGTTCTGGATGAACTGGCCGCTGAATCCGGCCACGTTGCTGCGGACGTCGGTTTTCTCGCCGGCGGCGTGGTTATGGTAGTTCATGCCGTAGAAGTGCGCCTCGCCGCCGAGGAATGTTCGGCGGCTGTCGACTAAGCTCAGTCCGCCCTGGAGGGCAAGACGGTAGACAGGGCCGTAGGCTGCCGTGGCATAGCAGCGGTAAGGGGATTTAGCGGGCAGTCCGTCGGCGAGATAGGCCGTGGCGGTGTCCGGCAGGGCTCCGAAAAGCACGGGACCGCCGAATTCCTCGGGCGAAAGCGTATTGTCCGCCATGGACGGACGCAGGACGTCCGGCTTGACCGTCGGGAGCGGGCTGGCGAAGCTTAGTTCCGGATGTACGGTGCGGTCGACGGTGATTTCGGTGCTCAGCACCTGTGCGTGCGCGCCGGTGGCCGCGAATGTCAGTATGGCCGTAAGTAAGAGGCCTTTGTATCTTTTGCTTTCCATTGTTGTCAGTTCAGGTTGTCGAGACGTTCCTGTGCGGCGATGCGGATGTCGGGCTCGTCGCCGGGATAGTTTTCGAGGAGTGCCCTGAGGTATTCGCGGGCCTCGTACCGCTTGCCCTCTGCGGCGAGGATGTCGCTCTGGAGGATGAAGGCCTTGGCAATCCAGTACTTGTGTGGGGTCCGGCTTGAGCTGAGGGTCTCGGCCGCGGCGAGGGCCTCGGTGCGGCGCCCCTGGGCGAACAGGGCCTCGGCGGCGGCGTAGGCGCTCTTTGCGCCGTAGAGATCGTCGGTGTCGTCGGCGATAGATTTCCATAGCTCAATGGCTTCGCCTACCTGCGAGGGGTTCTGGCTCAGGAGCAGGGCGCGGGAGTAGGTGGCCTCGTTCAGCGCGGCGTCGGTTGCGGCGGAGGACTCGAGGATTGCCTGGGCGGCTTCGCCGGCAAGTTCGGTATTGTCCAGATCGCGGGCGGCGCGGAGGATGCCCATGCGGGCGCGGACGGCCATCGACGCCGTCGACGCGCGGCCGGCGAGCGTCTGCCAGCGTGCCAGCGCCTCCTCGGTGCGGTCGGCGCCGTAGTCGGCCTCGGCAAGGAGCGCCAGGGCCTCCTCGGCCTCGGGGGCGTCGGGATAGTTGGCTAAGAATGCCTCCATAGGCGCGGCGTCGCCGTTGTTCTCCAGGGCGCGTCGCGCCGATCCGAACAGCAGGCTGGCTGCCTGGCTGCGCTCTACGGCAGGGGCGCCGTCGACGGACGACATGAAGGCCAGGTACTCGTCGCCGCGGCCCTGGGCGGCCAGGATGGCGCGCAGGAGCCCCGAGGCCTGGGATGCCTCCCCGGAACTCGGATAGCGGCGGATTACCTCCTTGTAGGCCTCAGTGGCCTCGGGGCGGTGTCCGGCCTCGAGGAGAGCCATTGCCTTCTGGATGTAGGCGCTGCGGCCCTGCGAAGTCAGGGGGTAGCGCTCCGTCAGGGCGTCGTAGCTCGCCAGGGCGGCATCGGTCTGACCGAGGGATATCTGCGCGGCGGCCTTTTCGAGGAGTACGTCGGGCATCAGGGAGGATGCCGGGAAGCGACGCTCGAAATCTTCGAGCTGCGTAAGTTCCTCGGCGTAGCGGCGCTGGAATCCGGTCATGCGGGCGCTCTGGAAGGCGGCGTAGTCGCCGTTGGCGCGGTTGGCGTCGTAGGCGCGCCGGTAGAGTACGGCGGCCTCGGCGAACTGCGAGTCATAGTAGGCTATGTCGGCTCGGCGGTTGAGGATGTCGGCCAGCTCCTTGCCGGTGAAGTGCTGCGAGCTCTCGGCGGCGGCGAAGGCTGCGTCGGCCTGCGGGTATTTCTCCTGGGCGAAAAGGGCATATCCGAGGCCGTAGTTAGCCTCGGGGCGGTTCGGGGCGCCGCTGTCGCGCAGGTAGGCGCCGTACTTTTCGGCGGCGCCGCGGTGGTCGCCCGAAGCGGCCAGCGCACGCGCCTGCCAGAGCTGGATTTCGGCGCTCAGCCCGCGGTCGCCGGGCATGGAGGCGGCGCGGGCGAAGTATCCGGCAGCTGCGCCGGCGTTGCCCGCGTTGAGCTCGCGGACGCCCATGAGGTAGAGCAGATGGCGCGTTGCGCGGCTTACGTTATCGTTCGGATTGCGGATGGCCTCGAGGCGCGCGAGGGCCTTGTCGTAGTCCTCGTCGGCGGTATATCCCTGCGCAAGGTACTCGCGGACGCGGTCGCTGTAAGGTCCGGCCGGGTACTCGGCCAGGAAATTCTCGAAGGTCTCCGTTGTGCTTCCGAATGGGACGTTGGCTCCCGCGAACTTGGCTACGGCGTAGTTGTAGTAAGCCTGGCGGCGAGCGTCGGGGTCGCTCGGCTCGGCGTCGAGGGCGCGCTCTAAGGCCATTACGGCGGCATCGCGGCTGCCCATGGCGTAGAGCGCGAGACCCAGTTCGAGCGACGCGCTCTGCCCCAGGATGCCCGGGGCTTCCGAGGCCTTCGAGAGAAGGTCGGCGGCCTCGCGGTGGGCGCCGCGTTCGTAGGCGTCGACGCCCAGCAGGTAGCAAACGGCCGGCGCGGGTTCAGCCGCCAGCTGCATGTGCTGGCGCAGGTGTTTGAGCGCCTCGCCTCGCAGACCGCGGCGCCAGAGGGCCTCGCCGGCGGTGTGTTCGAGCATGGCGCGCTCGGAATTGTTCAGTCCTTCGAGGCGCAGACCCCGACGCGCTCCGGCGAGGGCGCGCTCGTAGTTGCCGTCGATAAGGTCCATCATCGAGAGGTAAACGTCGCGGCGGCGACCAGGCTCGGCTGCGGGGTCAGTCTCCGCGAAGTATGCGCGGGCGGCGGCGTAGTCGGCCTCGCCGTAGGCTATGGCGCCGAGATAATACCGTGCGAGCGGTTTCAGCCGGCCCTCGACTTCGGCGAAATAAGCCTTGGCTCGGGCGGGTCGGTCCCTTTGGAGCAGGCACAGACCGCGCCCGTAGGCGCAGCGGCTGCGTCCTTCGGGGCTGAGGCCACGGGCGTCGATGCCGAAATAGATACCGTCGGCGCCGGCGTAGTCGCCCAGACCCATCAGGCACTCGGCCAGGCGCAGTGTGGCGGCCGTATGGAGCGGGGAGTCCGGATTGGCGCTCATGAATCTCCGGAAGGCGTCCGCGGCGTCGGTATAGCGTGCGAGTCCGAACAGGCTCTCGGCGTTCAGCCACTCGGAGGTGGCGGCCTCCGAAGCCGGGAAGTTGACGATTTCCAGCGGATTCATCTCGGCGAGGGCGTTCAGCGACGCCTGCGGCAGAGAGATGGAGGCATAGGCTTCGGCGCGGTCGAGGGCACCCCCGGCTGAGGCCTCCAGCAGCTGCCCCCTTGCGGGCGCGAAAATGGCCGCGGCCAGCAATATCGGTATCAGTCGTTTCATTTTCAATTATTTATTCAGTCCGCCCCGCCAGCTTTCGTTGACGGGGCGGACTTTATATGGATAAAGTTATGCGTTTTCGCTTGCGCGTCAGATTACGTTCTCTTCGTCGCTCTGGATTGCCTTTGCTTCCGCAGGCTTTTCGGCTGTTACGCGCTCAAGCCAGCTCAGCATGCCGAACATCACGCCCATAGAGATAAGGCATACGGCCAGGAATACGGCCCATGCCACCCAGATAGGCTGCGAGTTGTAGATGGCCGGGCCGATGAAGAGCAGCAGGTTGCCGACGGCCGTGGCTCCGAGCCACAGACCCTGGCATAGACCCTGCAGGTTCTTGGGAGCCACTTTCGATACGAACGAAAGTCCCAGCGGCGAGATGAAGAGCTCCGCCACGGTCATGAAGAAGTAGTACAGAATCAGTACCCACGGGCCCGACTTGGCCACTTCGACTCCGGCCTTGATCATCTCGCGGAAGTCGGTGCCGGAGGGGTAGTGCATCACAACCGAATAGATTGTCAGGAACAGATAGGCAATGCCGGCCAGACCCATGCCGATGGCGATTTTCTTGGGCGTGGAGATTTCGCGGCCCTTGCGCGAGAGCGAGGCGAAAATCCACATCACCACAGGGGTCAGCACGATTACGAAGAAGGGATTGACGGCCTGCCAGATTTCAGGGGCGATTGTAGAGGTATCGACGAAGTCGCGGGCGAAGAGCGACATCGAGGTGCCGTTCTGGTGGAAGGAGAACCAGAAGAATATGGCGATGCCGAGGACGGCGAACAGGGCGTACATGCGCTGCTTGATTTCCTTGGCCATGGCTTTCTTCTCCTCGGCGGTGTACTGGACGGTCTCGACCTTGGCCTTCTTGCCGGGGTTGGGCAGTCCGTTCTTGGTCAGGACGAATATGGTCAGCGAGATGAGCATGGCGGCCACCGAGGCGATGAAGGAGTAATGGATGCCGGTGTTGAACACGTCGAGATACTGGGTGCAGAAAGCCTGCAGACTCGCCACGCTGTCGATTGCCGAAGCGCCGACATTTGCGGCGTGGGCGCTGACGATGGCGTAGAGGTTGTCGATATTCTCGGTACTCATCGTATCGGTGATGCCGAGCATCTGGTGCGCCATCTCGGGGAAGGAGGCGTCGTAAGTCATGCCGTTGGCACCGAGCCACCAGCTGCGCAGCAGCGGGGCCACGAAGGGAGCCACGAGGCCGCCGATATTGATGAACACGTAGAAAATCTGGAACCCGGAGTCGCGCTGGGCGGCGTAGCGGGGATTGTCGTACAGCTGGCCGACAATCGCCTGGAGGTTACCCTTGAAAAGGCCGTTGCCGAAGGCTATCAGGAACAGGGCCACGCAAGTCATCGGAAGCAGCCAGTTGATGTTGCCGCTGGTGGCCAGGATGGGCACCGCGAGCACTGCATAGCCCAAGGTCATGATTATGAGGCCCCAGATGATGGTGCCCTTGTAATTCTGTTTCGAGTCGGCAATCAGGCCGCCTACGAGGCTCAGAACGTATATGCCGCAGTAGAAGCAGGAATAGATAATTGTGCTGGTTTCTTCCTTCAGACCGAACTTCGAGCAGAGGAAAAGCACCAGCACCGCATTCATGATGTAGTAGCCGAAGCGCTCGCCCATATTGCTTAACGCGGCGGGAATCAGACCTTTAGGTTGGTTGGCAAACATAGCTGCTGGGTAAAGTGTGTTAGGGTTGGAATTATCAGACCGCTAATTTACTCCTTTTTCTCCAAATTTCCAAAATCTTTTGCCGGACGGACTTGCAGGATTCAATATTCTACCCGGACAGAAATCTGAGCCGTGCAGTCTGATTCCGGAATCCTGACAGTGAGTGTCTTGCCGTCCGGACTGTATTCCCAACCGGAACTCGGGAGCGGTTCGCCGTTTATCGTCACCGATTCAGGGCAGGACGCATCGAGCACCCTGAGGCGCCATGAGCGGCTTCCGACAAGGCCCGAGGAATCTCCCTGGCGCGGAGCTATCGTAAATGTTTCGGTACGGTTTCCGACCTCATGCGTGAACCGGGTGACTGCGAAGGCCGTGGCATAATCCGTATTGTCGCCGGCATCTTCGTAGAGGGAGCCCACCCCATCTTTCCCGGCCACCGTGCATAGGGTTAGGGCCGTGGCCGGCTCGGTGACACTGCGGACATCCGCCTCATTGAGGGGAATCATCGCGCCTTGCCGGAAAAAGTATGGTATCCGGTCCTGCGGGAATTCGAGGGTGCGTACGCAGGGGCCTTCGATAAGTTCTCCCTTGCTCACGTCCCACCAGTTGCCTTCGGGAAACCATATTTCCTTTGAGCTGAGTCCGTTTTCGGAAGCAGGTGCCGTTATGGGCGCCACCAGGATATCGTTGCCGAAGAAATACTCGCCTTCGTAGCTGTAAGCCTCTTCGCATTCCGGGTATTCGTAGTAGAGCGGGCGGCACATTCCGATACCGGTATCGAAAGTCTCGCGGGCCATGGTGTAGATGTACGGGAAGAGGGTATAGCGCAGCTTTACGGCGTCGCGCAGCTCCGGGAAATTCGGAAATTTCCATATGCGGCGCTCTATGCGGGGGTCGTCGGTGGCATGGCTCCGGAAAATGGGAGTGAAGACTCCGAACTGAATCCAGCGGAGCATGAGTTCGGGATCGTTTACGGTATTCTCGTCCGTAAAGGCGTGTCCTCCGAGGTCATGGCCCCAGAAAGCGTATCCGACGTTCGACGCCGTCGATGTAAAGTATGGCTCGAACGCGAGAGTCGGGAAATTGATAAGGGCGTCGCCGGAAAAACCAATCTGGTAGCGGTGGCTCCCCAGTCCGCCCCAACGATGGAATATCACAGGACGGCGGTCGGGTCTGTTTCTGGCCATGTCGTTGTAGAACACATGATTGCACCAGAAAGTCTGGCCGAGGCCGGGCGTGTAGGGGCTCGTGAGATGCTGTTGCCAGTCGAGCCACCAGAAATCCACACCTTCCGATTCATGGTTGCGTATGATGTTTCTGAAGAAGGACTCCGTAAAATCCGGGTAATCGAGATACCAGGCGATTTTGCCTCCGCGGGCGTATTTGCCGTCGAGGTCGGATTTCATAGCATTGAAATACGAGGGCGACTCAAGGCTGTCGACGCCGTCGGCGGGATGGAGGTTGAGGGCTATTCTGAATCCCTTGTCGTGAATCTCCTGAAGAAGACCTGCCGGCTCCGGAATGAGGTTCGTATTCCACGACCACCCCGTCCATCCGCCGATATTCTCCGACCGGCTGGAAGCTTTGCCGTTCCAGTGCCAGTCCATGTCGAGAATCATCACGTCGGCGGGTATGTCGTTGTCCCGGATGGCGCGCATGATTTCCCTGTAGTCGTCGGCCGAGTATGAGGCATATCGGCTGTACCAGTAGCCGAAAACGTACGCTGGAGGCAGGGGAATCTTACCGGCGATTTTCGTAAAATCGCCTATAGCCTTTTTATACTCATTTCCATAGCCCAGGAAGTACAGGTCCATGGCTTCGGGGTCCTTTCTCTGCGCCAGCCAGTCGTAGCCGAGCCGGTCGTCG
>USGZ01000064.1 GCA_900554265.1 uncultured Porphyromonadaceae bacterium | reverse complement strand
TATACCACCGGATCACTAAGTCCTACTTTCGTACCTGCTCCACCCGTCGGTGTCGTCCTCGATGGTGAATGGCGGCACGGCGCTGGTGGTAAGGACGTTGAGCTCATCGGCGAGGACTTCGATGTCGCCGGTGGGCATGGAGGGATTCTTGGCGGTGCGCTCGGCGACTTTGCCTTTGACTTGCACCACGTATTCGCGGCCGAGGTGGTTTGCGGCCTCATTGAGCGCGGCATCGTGCTCGTTGTTGAACACAATCTGAGTGATACCGTATCTGTCGCGAAGGTCGAGGAAGGTCATGCCTCCCATCTTGCGGACGCGCTGCACCCATCCGGCAAGGGTGGTTTCCTTGCCGGCATCGGCCAGCCGCAGTTCGCCGCACGTATTGGTTCTGAACATTTCTGTATGTCCCTCAGGCGAGGGAAATTAGGTTTTGATATTGTATTCTTCGATGGAGGTTATTCGCCTACGGGCGACTCGAGGTTGACGTTGGTTTCGGGAGCGAGGCCGCGGTTGCGCAGCAGGGCGTCGACGGTCGGCGCCTGGCCGCGGAAGCGGATATAGAGGCGCATGGGGTCCTCGGAGCCGCCCATCTGGAGCACGTTCTCCTTGAACTTGCGGGCAGTTTCGGGGTCGAAGATGCCCTTTTCCTTGAAGAGCTCGAAGCCGTCTGTATCGAGGACTTCTGCCCAGAGGTAGGTGTAGTAGCCGGAGGCGTAGCCGTCGCTGCCGAAGATGTGCTTGAAGTAGGGAGCGCGGTAGCGGAAGGTTAGCTCGCGGGGCATGCCCAGGGCGGTGGCTACGCTGTCCTGGAATGCGGCCACGTCGACGTCGCCCTCGGGGTTGATTTTGCCGAACTGGAGGTCCAGCAGCGCGGCGCCGGCAAGCTCGGCGGTGGCGAAGCCCTGGTTGTGGGTCGACGAGGCCACGAGCTTGTCGATGAGTTCGTCGGGAATCACTTCGCCGGTCTGCCAGTTGCGGGCGTAGGTGCGCAGCAGCTCGGGTTCCATGGCCCAGTGCTCGTGAATCTGCGAGGGGAGCTCTACGAAGTCGCGGTCGACGTTGGTGCCGGCCTGGCTCTTGAGGGCGGCGCGTGAGAGCATGCCGTGGAGGCCGTGGCCGAACTCGTGGAACATGGTCTCGACTTCGTCGAGGGTCAGCAGCGAGGGCTGGCCGGCGGCGGGACGGGTGAAGTTTCCTACATTATATATAATAGGACGGTCGGAGGTTCCGTCGGGATTGAGCCACGAGCCCTTGAACTCGCTCATCCAGGCGCCCTGGCGCTTGGTCGGACGGGTGAAGTAGTCGGTCATGAAAACGGCTACATGGTTGCCGGTCCCGGCGTCGGTAACGTCGTAGACGGTGACCTCGGGGTAGTATTTCGGGGCGTCGGGCATCTCGGTGAAGCGCACGCCGTAGAGGCGTTCGGCCATCTGGAAGATACCGTTGCGCACGGAGTCGACGGGGAAGTACTGGCGCACCTCGTTCTCGTCGAGGTTGTATTTCTTGCGGCGCACCTTCTCGGCGTAATAGTAGTAGTCCCAGGGCTCGATGGTGAGATCGGCGCCTTCCTCGTTGGCGAGGGCCTGCATCTCGGCTACTTCCTCGGCAACCTTGCGCTTGGCGGGCTCCCAGATTTTCATCAGGAGTTCCTCGGCGGCGGCGACGTTGCGGGCCATGACGTTCTCGGTCATGTAGCTACCGAAGTCGTTGTAGCCGAGCAGTTTGGCCTTCTTCGAGCGCAGCTGGAGTATCTTGCTGATAACGGGGAGGTTATTATACTCGCCGGAGGATGCCAGCGTGGTATAGCCCTTGTACATGCGCTCGCGCAGGTCGCGGTTGTCGGCGTACTGGAGCAGGGGCAGGCGGCTGGGAGCGTGGAGGGTGAATACCCAATGGTTTCCGCCCAGACCGCGGGCTGTGGCTTCCTCGGCGGCCACGGCGAGGCTGCTCGAAGGCAGGCCGGAGAGCTGGGCCGGGTCGTCGACAACGATGGAGAACTCGTTGGTGGCCTTGAGCAGGTTGCGGTTGAAAGTCAGGTAGAGTTCGGTCAGCTCGGTATTGAGGGCCTTTAGCGAGTCCTTGGCGGCGGAGTCCAGAAGGGCGCCGCTGCGCACGAAGTCGCGGTAGTAGTCATTGACGGCCTTGTGGCGGTCCGGGCTCAGCCGCAGGTTCTCGAGATTGTCGTGAATCCGGCGGATGCGGGCGAAGAGACTGTCGTTCATCATCATCTCATCCGAGAAGCGGCTGTACTCTGGGTAGAAGGTCTCGGAGATTTCGGCCATTTCGGGAGTATTGTTGCTCTCGTCCAGGGCGAAGAACACGGCGGCCACGCGGTCCAGAATGTCGCCGCTCTGCTCGAGGGCCACGATGGTATTGTCGAAAGTCGGGGCCTCGGGATTGGAGGTGATGGCGCTGATCTGCTGGCGTTTCTGCTCTATGCCGGCCTGGAGAGCCGGCAGATAGTCGCAGTACTGGATGCTGTCGAACGGCGGTATCTGGTAGGGAGTCGTATAAGGCTCCAGGAATGGATTACGGTGCATAATGGAATCTTGAGCCACGCCCGCGAAGGCAATCACGGCTGCGGCGGCGAATGAGAGGACGCGTTGTTTCATACTGTTCACTTCGGTTCTTTCGATGGATTGCCACAAAGTTACGAATAATTTTGCAAACAAGCAAAACGCGGAATCCTGTAGAGGAATCCGCGTTCGGTAGAGGTACCAAGCAGAATCGAACTGCTGTGCTCGGTTTTGCAGACCGATGCCTAACCACTCGGCCATGGTACCCTTTGGTGGTTTGCGAGTGCAAAGATAGGACAAAATTCCGTACCGGCCAAATTTTTCGAAAAAAAGTTTTTGCAGCGGGGCGGGAATTGCTTGTAATTATCGAGATTAATCGAGATTTATCCTGATTCATCGGGATTAATCCCGAAAGCTCGCGCCCGGCCTAAAACCTAAAGCCTAAACCCTCGTACCTCTTAACTATCTTAACTCGCTCCTGAAAATTTTGGGTGCGCGGGGAAAAATTTGTAATTTTGCACCAAACGTGCAATTATGAAATCAAGCGTCGTCATAAGGTTCGTAATCCTGGGCTTGCTGTGGCTGGGGCTGGTGTGCTATATCGTAGCGCACGCGCCCGTCACCCTCTACACGGTTTTCATCATCGTGGCTTCGGCGATTATAATCTTCGTGCCGATGTACAAGAAATACGTCAAGAATAAATGAGCGAACGGCCCCAAACACCCTTGCTGGACAGCATCAACAGTCCTTCGGACCTGCGGCGTCTGCCGGTAGAGCAGCTGCCGCAAGTGTGTGACGAAATTCGCAAATTTCTGATAGCCAGTCTCTCGGAGAATCCAGGACACTTTGCCTCAAGCATGGGTTCCGTGGAAATCACGGTGGCGCTGCATTATGTTTTCGATACGCCGGAGGACCGCATCGTCTGGGACGTTGGCCATCAGGCCTATGGCCACAAACTCCTGACCGGTCGCCGCGAGGCCTTTTCCGGCAACCGCAAGATGGGCGGACTGAGCGGCTTCCCCAACCCCGACGAGAGCGAGTACGATACATTCTCCGCCGGTCACGCCTCGAACTCCATATCCGCGGCTTTGGGCATGGCCATCGCTTCCAGGCTAAAAGGCGAGAACCGCAACGTAGTTGCCGTGGTAGGCGACGCCTCGATCAGCGGCGGCCTGGCCTTCGAGGGCATCAACAATGCCGCCAACACCGACAACAATCTGCTCATCGTCCTCAACGACAACGACATGAGCATCGACCACAATGTCGGCGCCCTCAATTCGCAGCTCACGCGCCTGACGACCACTCGGGGCTACAACGACCTTCGCTACAAGGTCTTCAAGCTTCTCCGCAGGATGCATCTGATAAGCGAGCGCCGCCGCGGCGCTGTCCTGAGGTTCAACAACAGCCTCAAGAGCCTGCTCACACGCCAGCAGAATATTTTCGAAGGCCTGAACATCAGGTATTTCGGTCCTTTCGACGGTCACGACGTGATAACACTTGTCCGCATACTCACGGACATCCGCGACATGAAGGGCCCGCGCATCCTGCACCTGCGCACCGTCAAAGGCAAAGGCTACGCGCCCGCCGAGGCCGACCCGGCCACCTGGCATGCACCGGGCCGCTTCGACGCCGCCACGGGCAAGCGTCTGACCGGCAGCGCTGAAGGCAAGCCGCTGAAGTATCAGGACGTTTTCGGGCGCACGCTGCTCGAACTCGCCGGGAAAGATCCGAAAATCGTTGCCATCACCGCGGCGATGCCTTCGGGCACATCCGTATCGGTAATGCAGGAAGCTCTGCCGGACCGTGTCTTCGACGTAGGCATTTCCGAGGGTCATGCCGTGACCTTCGCCGGCGGCCTGGCCAAGGAAGGCCTCAAGCCCTTCGTAGCCATCTACTCCAGCTTCCTCCAGCGAGGCTACGACCACATCATCCACGACGTCGCTCTGCAGAAGCTGCCGGTGACCTTCTGCATCGACCGCGCGGGTCTGGTCGGCGAGGACGGCGCCACGCACCACGGCGCCTACGACCTGGCCTATCTGCGCACCGTTCCGGGAATGACCATCGCCGTTCCGCGCGACGAGCACATGCTGCGCCATATGCTCTTCACCGCCGCCACGACCGAACACGGCCCCTACGCCATCCGCTACCCGCGCGGCTCGGGGCGCCTTAAGGACTGGCGCAACGAGATGAAGACACTTCAGTCCGGAAAGGGCGAACGCCTGCGCGCCGGGCGCGACATCGCCGTGCTGGCTCTCGGGCCGGTAGTCTACGACGTGCTCGACGCCGCCGGCCGCGCCGCCGCGGAGAAGGGCATCGAGGCGGCGGTCTACGACATGACCTTCCTCAAGCCTCTGGACGAGGACATCCTGCGCGAAGTCGCCGCGATGAAGGTGCCGGTCGTCACCGTCGAGGACGGCTGCGCCGGCGGCGGTCTCGGAGGCGCCGTGGCCGAATGGATGGCAGCCAATGCCCCGTCGGCGCGTGTAGTGCGCCTGGGCATCCCGGACCGCTTCATCCCGCAGGCCACCCCTGCCCAGCAGCACCGTATGTGTGCCTTCGACCCTGAAAGCATATACTCCACAATAGTCAATACCCCAAAGGAATGAGAATCGTAATCGCAGGAGCCGGCGAGGTTGGCTCGCACCTGGCAAAACTTCTCAGCACCGAGGAGCAGGACATTACGCTCATCGACGAGAATCAGCAGAAACTTGCCGTACTGGACGCCAACTACAATCTGATGACCGTAGTCGGGCAACCGACGTCGTTCATGACCCTGCGCGACGCCGGCGCCGGCAACTGCGACCTCTTTATCGCCGTGACGCCCTACGAAAGCAACAACATCGTGGCCTGCGCGATAGCCAAGAATCTCGGCGCGAGCACGACAGTGGCCCGCATCGACACCTACGAGTTCATGAACCCTCGCAACGAGGGCCTTGTCCACCATATGGGCGTAGACCGCGTAATCTATCCCGAGCAACTGGCCGCCCAGGACATAATCACATCGCTGCGCCACGTCTGGGCGCGCAACTGGTTCGAGCTGCACGACGGCCGCATCATCCTGGTAGGCATCAAGCTCCGCGAGGGAGCGCCGCTGGCGGGCATGCAGCTGCTGGAGTTCGCCTCGGGACACCGCAACTTCCACGTGTCCGCCATCAAGCGCAACCACGAGACCATAATCCCGCGCGGCACGGACTCCCTGCGCATCGGCGACATCCTCTACATCACCACCACCCGCGACCACATCGACCAGCTGCCGGAACTCTGCGGCAAAAAACAGCACAAGGTCAGGCGCGTGCTCATCGTAGGAGGCTCCAAGATGGCCGTGCGCCTGGTCAAACTCGCCGGCGACCGCTTCAAGTTCCTCATCATGGAGAAGGACCTCGAGCGCTGCAAAAAGCTGCCGGCCAAGTGCCCCGACTGCGAGATCATCAACGCCGACGGCCGCGACACCGACGCCCTGGCCGACGTCGGAATCAGCGATTTCGACGCCTTCGTGGCCCTGACGGACAGTTCGGAGACCAACATTCTCTGCTGCCTCAACGCCAAGGAATTCGGTGTCCGCAAGACGGTTGCCAACGTCGAGAACATCCAGTTCATCTCGCAGGCGGAAAACCTCAATATCGGCACCGTCGTCAACAAGAAACTCCTGGCCTCGAGCTCCATCTTCCAGTTGCTGCTGGACGCCGACTCCAGCACCAGCAAATGCCTCGCGCTTGCTGACGCGGAAGTCGCCGAGCTGGAAGTCAAGCCGGGCTCGAAGATTGCCGGCAAGCCCGTCAAGGACCTGAAACTCAGCCGCCAGATGACCCTGGCCGGCCTCATCCGCGGCGACAGGGGCATGCTCATCACCGGCAACACCGTCCTTGAGGCCGGCGACCATGTGCTGGTATTCTGCCTTGCCGGATCCCTCCAGAAAGTAGAGAATCTTTTCAGCTGACCCCTCCCGAAAGATGCTTCGAGCAATTAAGAGAAAGATGATCAACGTCCGGATGCTGCTACGCGTCATCGGATGGCTGCTGTGTATCGAGGCCGCGTTCCTGCTCTTCCCGATGGCCGCAAGCCTGATTTACGGCGAGAGCGACTGGCTGCCTTTCGGGGTCACCGCCGCCGCCACGCTCGCCGCGGGCCTGGGCCTTACATATTTCCCGCATCCCCGGGCCACGCACCTGGGCAAGCGCGACGGATTCCTGCTGACGGTAGCGGTGTGGATAGTGTTCTCCTTCTTCGGGCTTATGCCCTTCCTGTTCTGCACTCGGCCGCTTACGTTCTCGGACGCCTTTTTCGAGGCCATGTCCGGCTTCACCACCACCGGCGCCAGTGTCCTGGCCAGCAACGAAGGCATGAGCCACGGCATCCATCTCTGGCGCGCCATGATGCAGTGGATAGGCGGCATGGGTATAATCCTGTTCACCCTCGCTGTGATACCGATGCTCAACCACTCGGGCGGCATGCAGATGTTCAACGCCGAGGTAACGGGTATAACGCACGACAAAATCCGCCCCCGCATCAGCCAGACAGCCAAGACCCTCTGGATGATATATCTGGTGCTTACGCTGCTGCTGATACTGCTGCTCTGGGCGGGCCCGATGGACCTTTTCGAGAGTATCTGCCATGCCTTCGGCACAATCTCGACCGGAGGCTACACGACCCAGGACGTAGGCATCGGCGCCTGGAACCATTCGCTCTACGTCAAGTGCGTGATCATCGTGTTCATGTTCCTGGGCGGCGTGAATTTCGCGCTGATGTACAAGGTAGTGCGCGGCGACGTCAAGGCCCTGAGGCACAACGACGTGTTCCGCACCTACGTCGGGCTGATAGCCGTGTTCCTTGCACTTTTTGCCGTGACCATCATCTACAACGGCAAGATGCGCAGCTGGGTCGACGTGACCATAGACCCGCTGTTCCAGATAGTATCCACCATTACCTCGACAGGCTTCACCGTAACCGATTTCGAGAGCTGGGGCCCGCTGGTGATAGCCCTGACCTTCGTGATGATGTTCCTGGGCGCCTGCGCGGGCAGCACGTCCGGCGGCGCAAAAATCGACCGCGCCCTCTATCTTTTCAAGAACGCGCGCAACGAACTCTACCGCTGCATCTATCCCAACGCCATCCTGTCGGTGAAAATCAACGGAAAGATCATCAGCCAGGAGCTGGTGTCGAAGGTCATAGCCTTCCTGTGCATCTACGTGATTCTGATAGCCGCGGGCGGCATAGTGCTCTCGGCCTGCGGCGTGCCGATTATCGACGCTTTCTTCTCGGCCTTCTCGTGCATGTCGAACACGGGCCTCGGCGCCGGCGTTACGGGCTATGGCGGAGGCTACGACATGCTTCCGGACACGGCCAAGTGGGTTCTCAGCTTCCTGATGCTGACGGGACGCCTCGAGATTTTCAGCGTCCTGGTTCTGTTCACGCCCTCCTTCTGGCGCAAATAAGATTGAAATTTCGTAACTTTGCAGACATATGGCGCAGATGCAGAAAATAAATCTTACGGACCACCTCATAGATTCGACGTCCACGCTGATGGACGCCCTGGCCCGAATCAACGCCCTCTCCGGAGGCGCCATGACGCTGTTCGTAATCTCAGAGGCCGGACGCCTGGCCGGAAGCATAACCGACGGCGATATCCGGCGTGCGCTCCTGCGC
>USGZ01000063.1 GCA_900554265.1 uncultured Porphyromonadaceae bacterium | reverse complement strand
CCCAGCCCGTGCCTGCCGGCTTCCGCAAACTCGTGCAGGCCTGAGTCCGGGATACCGTCACGTTCCGGGGCCTATAAACGTGAATTTTATAAAAAATAAGCTACAAAGAACCGCAAGTTCAAATATTTTTTCTACCTTTGCGTTTACATATAACATTATCCGCAAGCCTGCGGCCAATCCGCCGGCATGGATAATCCCGGAAAAACCATGAGAGTAAAAATCCATCATGAAGGCGCCAATATCCTCTGGACGCTGCTGGCAATCCTGCTGGTGGTGAACCTGCCTTTATGGATCTGGGTACGGCCGCTTGCCTGGGCGATTGTATCGACGGCGCTCTGCGGCGTGTTCTACCTTCTTGTGGTCAATTTCTTCCGCTCGCCGCGCCGCGTCTTCCGCGGCAATCCGGACAACGTCGTCGTCGCTTCGGCCGACGGCAAGGTTGTGGCACTTGAAGAAACCTACGAGCCAGAGTACCTCAAGTGCCGCTGCATCCAGGTATCGGTGTTCATGAGCATCCTCAACGTACACGCCAACTGGTTTCCCGTCGACGGCGAAGTTGTCTTCACGGCATACCATCCCGGCCGCTTCATGGCCGCCTACCTTCCCAAGTCCAGCACCGAGAACGAGCGCAGCACCGTAGTCATCCGGACAGCGGCAGGCCAGCTGGTTCTGATGCGCCAGATTGCCGGCGCCATGGCACGCCGCATCGTCACCTACGCCAAACCGGGCGACGAAGCCTCCATCGAGGACCATATGGGATTCATTAAGTTCGGCTCGCGCGTCGACCTCTACCTGCCCCTGGGCACAACCGTCAATGTCAAAATCGGCGACACCGTCACCGGCGGCATAACCGAAATCGGCCGTCTCCATCCCGGCGGCAAGGACTGAAAATGCTGAAGAAAATAATTTCCTGTATACCGAATTCGATTACGTGCCTGAATCTGATTTCGGGTTGCGTGGCCATATACATGGCCTTCCATCTCAACGAACAGTTCGGAGCCCTCAGCGGCGGAGAATGGGCCGCGCTGGCAATGGGCGCCGCTGCCGTCTTCGACTTTCTCGACGGATTCGCCGCACGGCTGCTCCATGCCTTCTCGCCCCTGGGCGGCGACCTGGACTCGCTGTCGGACATGGTCAGCTTCGGTGTCGCTCCGGCGGCTCTGCTGGCCAATATGATGCTCGCCGCCGGCACGCCCCCGGGCGCCGTGCTCCCGGTGCTGATAATTCCGGTCTGCGGCGCAATCCGCCTGGCGACATTCAACACCGACGGCGAACAGAGCGTCAGCTTCCGCGGGCTGCCGATTCCGGCCAACGCAATATTCTGGATAGGTTTCTACGGATGGGTACAGCAATACGGCTACCCCGGATGGCCTGCCGTCGACGTCCTTGCGGTGCTCGTCGCCCTGGCCATGACAGCGCGGTTCCGGATGTTCTCCCTCAAATTCAAGACCTGGGGTCTGGCGGAGAATTTCGCCCGCTACGCCCTGATACTGGCCGCGGTGCTCTTCGTGGTCTTCAACGGCCTCGCAGGCCTGATGTGGACCATCGTGTTCTACTTCTTCCTCTCCCTGATGAAGCGCAGGCGCCTCTGAGAGTCTGAAGTTCCCGCTGCCGGCGCCGCCGCGGCGGCGCTGCGCGCGCTCTCCCGCACAGCTTCCAGGCACGCTCTTAACTAACGAACGTACAATGGCTTATATACTCGCTTTTCTCCTCATAGTATTTATAATCTACCTGCTGGCCCCCTACCTGCTGCAATGGCTTGTACGCCGCCAGATGCGCAAGTTCCAGGACCGCGCCCGGCAGGCCGCCTCCGCCAGCGGCGCCGGCCGCAAGGACAACCGAGGCGCTACGACCGATTTCTTCTCTGATTTCATGAGCGCCTTCGGCTTCGGGACGCAGCCCCAACGCCCGCGCCGGCGCAAGAAGATACCCGACGACGTAGGGGAATACGTCAAATTCACGGAAATAGACGTAAAACAACAGTATAGCACCTCCGGCACCGACTACACCCGCGAGGAGCAGGTAAGCGACGCCGAATGGGAGGACCTCAAATGAACTTCATGCCTGAACTCTTCGGCTATCTGGACCGCCTGGCTGCCAACAACAACCGGCCGTGGTTCCAGGCCAACAAAGCCGAATACGACCGCCTGCGCGCCCTTTGGATGGCGGACCTGCAGACCGTGATATCCCTGATGGCCGAGGGGGAGCCGGCCCTGCGCTACGTAGGGGCCGATGCCTGCGCCTACCGCATATACCGCGACACGCGCTTCTCCCCGGACAAGACGCCCTACAAGACCTATTTCTCCGCACTCATCTCCCCTACGGGGCGCCACTGCGACCGCGCCTGCTGGTACCTGCACCTGGGTGCGCAGGAGTGCGCGGTCTACAGCGGCCTGTGGCAGCCCGAGAGCAAGGTGCTCAAAAAAGTGCGCAAGGCCATCGTCGACAACATCGACGAGTTCCGCGGCATTATCGACGAGCCGCGGGTGGCCCGCGAATTCCCCGGCTGGTACGGTCCTCAGCTCAAGACCGCACCCAAAGGCTACGACCGCAACCACCCGGACATCGACCTGCTGCGCCTCAAGGAGATAGGCAAGTGCCACTACTTCGACCGCTCATTCTTCGACAATCCCGAGTGGCCGCGCGAAGTTGCCGACCTGGCGCTTCTGCTCAAGCCTCTCAACGACTTCATAAACTATTCAATCGACGAATAACTGCAAATCCATGCTGACAGAAAAACGAAGCTCAATGCTCCACGGCGTGCTTCTCATAGCGCTTTTCGCCTGCGCCGCCTTTTATATCGGCCAGGCCGAGATATTCCGGGAGCTCTCCATCAGCCCGATGATCATAGGCATAGTCCTCGGTATGATCTATGCCAACAGCCTCCGCAACAACCTCCCCGAGACATGGGTCCCCGGCATCCAGTTCTGCTCCAAGAAAATTCTGCGCCTGGGCATCATCCTCTACGGCTTCCGCCTGACTTTCCAGGACGTTATCGCCGTCGGTACCCCGGGTCTGGTAATCGACACCATAGTGGTGACCGTCACCATCCTCGGCGGCATTCTTCTGGGAAAGCTGCTTAAGATGGACTCCGAGACGGCGCTGCTGACCTCCATCGGCTCGGGCATCTGCGGCGCCGCCGCCGTCCTGGGCGCCGAGTCCGCAATCCAGACCAAGCCCTACAAGACTGCCATCGCCGTGGCTACGGTAGTGATTTTCGGCACCATAGCCATGTTCATCTATCCTATCGCCTACCGCTCCGGCATCCTCGGGCTGAGCCCCGAGCAGATGGGCATCTTCGCCGGCTCGACCCTGCATGAGGTTGCCCACGCCGTCGGCGCCGGCAACGCCATGGGCGAGACCATCGCCCCGGTGGCCATCATCGTCAAGATGATCCGCGTGATGCTTCTTGTACCCGTCCTGCTCATCCTCGCCTACTGGGTAGCCATGAAGGCCCGGCGCAGCGGCGGCACTGCCGGCGTGAATATCTCCATACCCTGGTTCGCGCTGATGTTCCTTGCCGTTATCGGCTTCAACAGCTTCAATCTCCTTCCCGTCGCGCTTGTCGACGGCATCAACAGCTTCGACACCTTCCTGCTGACGATGGCCATGGCCGCCCTGGGCGCCGAGACCAGTTTCGACAAGTTCAGGAAGGCCGGTCCCAAGCCTTTCATCCTGGCCGCACTGCTCTTCGTATGGCTCATGGCCGGCGGCTGGGCGATGGCCAAGTACCTGGCGCCCGTATTACTCTGATTCTTCCTTTTCCATCCGCATAGCTATGGACTCCAACACCAAAGAAAGCGACTCCCTGGTAATAATCCCGACGTACAACGAGTGCGAGAACGCCGCCGCCATCATCGACGCCGTGATGGCCCTGGAACCGAAGTTCGACGTCCTCATCATCGACGACAATTCGCCCGACGGCACCGCCGACATCGTACGCGGCAAAATCGCCGAGTATCCCGGACGCATCCACCTGCTCGAACGCCGCGGCAAACTCGGACTCGGCACGGCCTACATCGCCGGGTTCAACTACGCCCTGGAGCATTCCTACGAGTTCATATGCGAGATGGACGCCGATTTCAGCCATAATCCCAAGGACCTGACGGCCATGCGCGCCGAGGTGCTCGAAAAGGGCGCCGACGTGGTGGTAGGCTCGCGCTACGTGACCGGCGTCAACGTGGTCAACTGGCCCATGGGTCGCGTGCTGATGAGCTACTTCGCCTCCAAGTACGTGCGATTCATCACCGGGCTGCCCGTCCACGACACCACCGCCGGATTCGTCGGCTACCGCCGCCGCGTCCTCAAGGCCCTGCCTCTGGACAAAATCAAGTTCAAGGGCTATGCATTCCAGGTCGAGATGAAGTTCACCGCCTACAAGTACGGATTCAGGATAGTCGAGCTGCCGATTATCTTCGTCAACCGCGTATTAGGTACCAGCAAGATGAGTTCCGGAATCTTCGGCGAGGCCGTGCTCGGCGTAATACGCCTGAAGTGGAACAGCTTCTTCAAGAAGTACCCGGACTATTCCAAAATAAAGGAATGATGGACGCCGAAGTTGCCGCCGGCACGCGCATAGTCCTGCCGGCGCTCACGGACACACACGTCCACTTCCGCGAGCCCGGACTGACCCACAAGGCCACGATATACTCCGAGAGCCGCGCCGCCCTGGCCGGAGGCATCACGGGCTTCCTCGACATGCCCAACACCAAGCCGCCGACGGTATCCGCCACCGGCCTGACGGCCAAATACGCCCTCGGCGCCGCCACCGCCCAGGCCAACTACGGTTTCTTCCCCGCCGCCTCCGCGGAGACGCCCGAACTGCTGCGCACCGTTCCGCGCCACCGCATTCCGGGCATCAAGCTCTTCCTCGGCACCACCACCGGCGCCATGGCCGCACCCGAGCAGCCCGTACTGGAGGAAATCTTCCGCATGTGCGCGGACATGAGCCTGCCCGTAATGGTCCACGCCGAGGACGACGCCCTCATCGCCGCCGCCACAGCCGAGGCCATCGCGCGCCACGGCGGCTCCCGCGAGGCCGTACCCGTATCCGAGCACCATATCATCCGCAGCCGCGAGGCCTGCCTGCGCGCCACCGCCCGCGCCGTCGAGCTGGCCCACCGCTTCGGCACGCACCTGCATATCGCCCACGTCAGCACCGCCGACGAGGTTCGCGAGTTCCTCAGCCCGGGCCCCGTGTCGGGAAAGTTCGTCACGGCGGAAACCACGCCGCTCTATCTAATCCCGGAGCTCTCGGTTCCCTCGCGCCGTACCTCGCGCCAGAAGGTCAACCCGGCCATCAAGACCGAGGCCGACTGCGCAGAACTGACAGCGGCGGTTCTCGACGGCCGTATCGACACCATCGGCACCGACCATGCCCCGCATCTGCTCTCCGAGAAGCAGGGCGGCGCACTTACGGCCGCGTCCGGCGCACCGTCGATTCAGTTCGCCGTGCCTCTGCTACTCGGCCTTTTCCCGGCCGACGTCATAGCCGGGAAAATGGGCGTCAATCCCCGGCTCATATTCCATATTTCCGGCACCCTGCGTCCGGACGGTAAGGAAAAAAACGGCAGCAACCCCCTCGAAGGAAGCTGCTGCACAGTAGAGAAATGCGAGCCTTACGCCATAGGCGACGCCGACGTCCTCAGCACCTGCGGCTGGACGCCTTTCGCCGGACTCACGGCCTCCTGGCGCGTGGTCGAAACGCGGCTCAACGGCCGCCTCGCCTACGCCCGGACCGACGACGGGAAATCTCACTTCTTCCCCGCCGAGGCGGAGGAACTCTGCTTCGGCTGAGGCAGCGGCGAGTGATGGCCGCGGCGCTTGAAATGGAGGTTGTTCATCTCCAGAGGCGTCAGCTTGGCGATGCCCGGAAACTTGGCCGGGTCTATCCTGGCAATGCTTTTCATAGTCGCTTACTTGTTTTTGACGTAATGCTCCAGAGAGTCCGCCACGGCCTGAGCCGCCAGCACGGCGCCGACATAGGCTGCCAGCAGAACCAGTGCCTCGATGCCGATATGGCCGATGTGCGCGAACGCGCCGCCGAGCAGGTAGGCTATCAGTGCGCCCCAGAGGCAACCCTGGACCGTAAGGCAGAGCGTACACCAGGCCTTGGCGCGGTACTTCTGGTACCATATGCTCCAGAAGGAGAACAGCGCCGCGCAGGCATTGGCCAGGGCCAGGTAACCCACATACTGCGGGAACAGCAGCAGGCAGGCGATGCTCACACAGAAGTAGCCGAAGCCCACTTCGCTCCATCCGAAGATTCCGAAGAACTTGGCGCCGGCGGTGTTCAGAACCGAATGGCACCCCGTGCGCTCGATAATTCCGCAGATACTGTCGCCGGCCTGTGTCTCTATGCCAACGCTTTTGAGTATCAGCAGATATGAGGCGTAGAGGCCGAGGCTGTCGATAGCCAGCACGGCCATCAGCGCAGGCGAGCGCCAGAGTCCGTGCACTACGATGAAGTACACCGCCATGAATACGACGCAGGCTGCCAGAATCCAGCGCTTTGCGGCGCAGGCGGCATCGATAAAGCGATGGCGCTCGTAGTCTGGCTCGCGCGATGAAGCCTCGGGATAAGCCAGCAGGACCACGCCGGTAAACTTGCGGTCGAAGGCGGAGCGGGTAAGCGTGGCCGTCCGTTCGCCATCCGCAAGCTCGAGTTGGCCGGGCGTAGAGTCCGTGACGACAACGAAGGTATCGCCGTACTGCGCCAGGTAGGGCACCGGCAGCGACTCGGCCTGAGCCTTGTCGGCCAGGCGGTAGGTATCGTTCGGAATTCCGTATTTCTGCAGCAGGCGGCTGAAACCGAACAGCGAGCAGAAGGGCATCGAGGCGAACTGACTGTCCGAATAGTCCGCCGTGCAGGGCACCTCAAGCCGGCGCACGAATTCAGTGAACACTGACCTTGGCTCCATCTCTTTGTCTTGCAATCGTTTATCCGGCGAATTGCTGGAGCTTCTGAAGCAGGGCGTTGCCGTCCATCTCACCGGTGTGTCGCCAGGCCGGATGGCCGTTCTTATAGACTATGAAGGTCGGAGTGCCCGTCACGCCTTCCTCTTCGGCCAGCTCTCCGTTCTGATCGATATCTATCTGATATATAGGCATCGATTCGCCCAGAAGCGAGCGGATATCATCGACTATCGGCATCATTTCCTGGCAGTGGGGGCACCAGGGAGCGTAGAATTCGACAAGCACGGCGGGCGCGCTGTTGATAAGTGTGTTGAAGTTTGCCATTTTAGTAGTAGAAGCAGTTTTAGATTCGATTATCTTATCAACGCCTCTCCCGCGACCAAAGTTCAGACCGGCACGCCTCTCCCTGCCTCCTCTCCGCACCCTTGCCCGTCTGCCGCGGAATTACTAATTTTGTGTCTCAAACAAATACGCATAATGAAATCCATCGCATACTTTTTGCTCTGCGCGGGGCTTGCGCTCTCGGCGGCCTGCGCGCGGACATCTACTCAGGAGCGACCTCTGGAGGGCCTGGAGGCCGAAATCGAGAGCATCGCCGCGGAATATCCGGGGCAAATCGGCGTGGCCCTGATTACCGACGGCGACACCCTAACCGCCGGTAACGACGACGCCTACCCGCTCATGAGCGTCGTCAAGCTACATCAGGCCATAGCCCTCAGCCGCAAGCTCGGCAGCGAGGGCGGCTCGCTGGATTCGACAGTAACCATCCCGCGGGCGGAACTCAACCCCGACACCTGGTCGCCGATGCTCGCCGACTTTACCGGCGACAGCATCGCCATCTCCCTGCGCCGGCTGCTTGACTACGCGCTGACCCTGAGCGACAACAACGCCAGCGACTATCTTTTCGCGCACCTGCAGTCGCCCGCACAGACCGACAGCGCCATCGCCGCCATCATTCCCCGCGAAGGCTTCGGCATAGCCGTATCGGAGGCGCAGATGTTCGCCGACCACTCGCTCGCCGCGCGCAACCACACCTCGCCTCTCTCCGCCGCCATGCTCATGAACCGGCTGTTCACCGACTCTCTTAGCAAGGAGGACCCCTGGCTGCGCAGCACTCTCGGCCGCTGCACCACGGGCGTCGACCGCATCGCCGCACCCCTGGACAGCATCGCCGGCGTCAGCATCGCCCACAAGACCGGTAGCGGCTACTCCTCCGGCGGCATTCTCGCGGCTCACAACGACCT
>USGZ01000062.1 GCA_900554265.1 uncultured Porphyromonadaceae bacterium | reverse complement strand
CGCTCGCGTTCGCGGCGCGCCTTCTCGCGTGCCTTGGCGCGCGCGGCGGCTACGTTGTCGTCGTCCATGAGCAGGTACTCGTCGTCATCATCCTGCGAGTCGAAATCCTCCTCGTCGTCGACATGAATCGAAGCAGGAACCGGCTCGGCCTTTCTGGCCGGACGGCCCGCAGGGCGCGATTCGGCGCGCTTGTCGGGCTCGGTCCGGATGTCGGCGGGAATGTCTTCAAGCTCGTCGTCCAGGGGCTCGAGGTCTACCGACACGTCAGCCTTGACGGCCGCCGGAAGCGTGCTCAGGCTGTCGCCCAGGTCGCGGTGCTCCATGGCCAGCAGCAGGGCGACCACGTCGATATTGTCCGTCGACGCCTTGGCACGGTCGGCGAACTCGACCCCTTCGGGCAGTTTGCCGGCGCGCACGTTCAGATGACTCTGCGAAGCCAGCAGATTGCCGAATTCAGGCAGCCGGGCCCCTCCGCCGACAAGGACGATGCCGGCGCCGAGGTTCTCCGTACCAACGCCCGAAATCTCGATCTGGTTCACTATATTGGCGGCAATCTCGCCGGCACGGGCGCGGACGTAGTTGTTTACCTCGGCGGCGTTTGCGGCGTCGGATGTGTTCTCGCCCAGGCTGCCTAAGGTCAGCTTGAAGTCCTCGGCGGCGGCTTCAGTAAGTGTAAGGCCGCTCATCAGGTCCATGGTTATAAGACGCGAGCCCATCGGAAGAGTCCGCAGGAAGGTCAGGGTTCCGTTCTTGTAGACGGATACGGTTGTTGTCTCGGCGCCGAAATCCACAAGAACGCAGCCGAGCTGACGCTCGTCGTCGTCGAGAACCGCATCGGCCAGCGCAAGCGGACGCAGAATATAGTCGACGCTGCCGGAGCCTACCGTATCGAACTTGATACGGGCGATGTTCTCGCGGTTGGTCTTGTCGCTGGTAAGCATGAGGAAATCGCCCCGGAGGCTGTGGGCAAGGGTGCCGACGGCCGTACTTACCTGCACGCTGCTGTTGTTGATATAGAAATTCCGGGGAATGATTTCGTCGATGTCCTTGTTGCCGGCGAAATCCTTGGCCACCTCCGTCTTTAGGCGCTCTACGGTCTTGTCCGTAATCTCGATGTCGTGCGGAAACTGCAGATAGGCCGACGCCGGAATGCCGCACAGCGAGCGGCCGCCGGTGCCGAGCGCAACGGACTGCACCCGCCGCGGATAGACAGCCGGAATGTTCTCAAGCTTGCGTATTATCTCGTTTACGGCAGCGGATACTTCGCGGATATTCTGTACGCGGCCGTGGCGTACGATGTTGATAGGCCGCAGCTCCTCGACGGCTATCACCCTGAGGCTGCCGTCCGGTTCGGCCGTGGCCACGGCGCCCTTGATTTTGGACGATGCTATTTCGATTGCGACTAATGTTCTGGCTTCCATATATGTTTTTGCGGCTTGAGCGTAATGTTGTGTCTGTTGATGTTCAATCGGCTCCGGAGACGAGGTCCGTAGTGTCCGGCACGGACATTACCGACAGCGGCACTTCGTCCAGGGCGCCGGACTGCTCCTCGACGGTAATCAGGTTCGGCTTCGCGGGTGCCTTGTCGCGCAACGTCGCCACCAGCTGACCCCGCCATTTGACGGACAGCGTATCGTAGCGCGTCCAGCCGGAGGTGGCCAGTACCTGATGGTAGAAGGAGCGCAGGCGCCGGAACTTGTCGGCCACCATCGAGGTATCGCCGAAGTTGACCACGTGGCCCACGACAGTCGGGACGATTATGATGTCGCCGTCGCGCTCCTGGCAAACGCTCGCCACCAGCGAGCCGTCGGCGGGATTGGCGGCGATGTAGTCCAGCAGCGGCAGGAGCCGCTCCGGTGTGTGGATGCTGTCGAAGTTGCCGATAATCACCGGAACGTCGAGGTGGTAGCGCAACTCGGCGGAGATTTTCTTGCCGGAGGCGTTGATGTAGTAGCTGGGTCGCCCGTTCTCGAACACGCGGGCCACGGGCTCCATCGGAACCACGCGCAGCCGCAGGCAGCCGTCGGTAAGCAGGTTGACGTCGGCACGCTCGATTTTGTCCGACGACTCGAGCCGGCGTGCAAGCGAGTAGAGGTCGAAGTCCTTGCGGAGCACCCGGCGCAGCGAGTCGCGGTTCAGGTTGCATTCCCGGGCGATGTCGGCGCCGGTGATGAAGCGGTTCGTCGGGTCGGAAAGAATGATTTCCAGGTCCGTGAGACGGTCGGCGCCGGCCATGCGCAGCGTCAGCGGCACGGCAAAGGCGATGTACGCCACTGTCAGCAGCGTCAGCACACACATCAGCACGGATTTTCTGTTCATCGGGCGGGAGAGGTTTTTCGGATTTCTGCTTTTTCGGGTTTCAGGGTTTCGGCTCAGGACCTGCAGGGGTCCGGAGCGCCTACGGCGCGCGCAAGCTCCGGAACAAGAAGGCTCAGGTTACCGGCGCCAAGCGTCAACAGGACTTCAAATTTACGATTTTTCAGCGTATCGACAAAATCTTCCTTGCGGATTAGCATTTTTTCCGGTGTTTTCAGGCGGTCGAATATGATTTTCGAGCTTACGCCGGGGATAGGCTCCTCGCGCGCCGGGTAGAGGTCGGTGAGGATCACTTCGTCGGCTCCGTCAAGGGCCGCGGCGAACTGCGGAGCGAAATCGCGCGTACGGCTGTAGAGGTGCGGCTGGAAGGCCAGCGTCAGCCGACGCCCGGGATATAGCGCGCGCACGGATTCAATAGAGCGGCGGATTTCGTCGGGATGGTGGGCGTAGTCGTCGATAATCACGCGGCCGTCGGGTCCGGACTCGCGCAGATGGAACTCGAAGCGGCGCTCTACTCCGGCGAAGCTCGCCATGGCGCGGCGCGCCAGCTCCGGCGTCAGCACGCCGGCCAGGTCGGCGGCGGCAAGAGCGCCGGTGGCGTTGTCGACGTTGACGTCGACGGGCACGCCCAGCTCAATGTCCGTTATGGTGCCTTTCGGACCTGTGAAGTCGAAGTACATGCGCCCGTCGGCGGTGCGGATGTTCTCGGCGCGGTAGTCGCCCTCGCCGCGGCCGAAGGTGAAGGTGCGCACCTCCTTCGGCGCCCTGGGCTTAAGTTTCAGTCCCGTATGGACCAGCAACGCGCCGCCCGGGCGGATAAGCTCGGTGAAGTGGGCGAAGCTCTCCAGGTAGGCCTCCTCGGTGCCGTAGATGTCGAGGTGGTCCGGGTCGGTGGCGTTGACGATGGCAATCCAGGGCGTGAGCTGATGGAAGGAACGGTCGTACTCGTCGGCCTCGACAACGCTGAACTCCGTGCCGGGGTCGAGGATGAGGTTGCTGCCGTAATTGTTCATTATGCCCCCGACGAAGGCGTTGCAGCCCGCGGGGCTAAGGTGCAGGATATGCGCGGCCATGGCCGTCGAGCTGGTCTTGCCGTGCGTGCCGGAAAAGCACAGCGAGCGGCTGGCTCGGGTAATCTGCCCCAGCACCCAGGCGCGCTTGCGAACGGTGAAGCCGCCTTCACGGAAGAATCTGAGGGGCACATTGTCCTCGGGAACGGCGGGTGTAAACACCACCAGCGTGCCCTCGGGCTTGCGGAAAGCCTCGGGCACGGCGCCCATAGAGTCGTCGTAGCTCACGGTGGCACCCTCGGCGGCGAGTTCGCCGGTAAGGGCGCTCGGCGTGCGGTCATAGCCCGCCACGGGCAGCCCCAGCGAGAGGTAGTAGCGTGCGAGGGCGGCCATGCCGATGCCGCCGATGCCTACGAAATAAACGCGTTTGGTATCTTTGAGTTCCATTATCTTTCGGAGTTGATTATCAGGTCTACGGCGTCGGCGATTTTCTCATCGGCGTCGGGGAGGGCCATTTTCAGTATGTTGGCGCTGAGGGCGCTGCGGGCCTGCGCATCGTCGGCCAGACGCACGATTTCGGGCCACAGGCGCGCGGCGGCCTCGGCGTCGGGTATCATCACGGCGGCGCCGCGTGTGCTCAGGGCCTCGGCGTTGTGGCGCTGATGGTCCTCGGCCACATTCGGCGAGGGCACCAGTATGGCGGCTTTGCCGAGCAGTTCCAACTCGCTGATGGTGCCGGCGCCGGCGCGGGCCACGACAAGGTCGGCGGCCGCGTAGGCCGTGGCCATGTCGGCGATGAAGGCACCGGCCTTGAGATTAGGGCAGTCGGCCTCCCCGGCTGTCTTGAGGCACTCGGCGGCGTAGGCTTTGCCCGTCTGCCAGTAGATGGAGAAATCGGCCTTGGCCACAGCGCCGCTGCGCACGGCCTCGCTCATGGCACTGTTCAGGGTCCGCGCGCCCAGGCTTCCGCCCACAACGAGCACCAGCGGCCGCTCCGGGTCGAAGCCCAGGGCCTTCTTTGCCTCGGCGGCGCTCAGAGGGCAGTCCAGCAGCTCCTTTCGCACCGGGTTGCCCGTCAGGGTGATGACTTCGGCGGGGAAGAAGCGCTCCATGCCGTCGTAGGCCGTGCAGATGCGCCGCGCCTTCCTGGCCAGGAGCTTGTTGGTGACTCCGGCGTAGGAGTTCTGTTCCTGCAGCAGCGTCGGCACTCCGGCGCGCTGGGCGGCCTTCAGCGTCGGGCCGCTGGCATAGCCGCCGACGCCGATGGCGATGTCGGGCCGGAACTCGCGCACTATCCTCCGCGCCTTGAGCATGCTGCGGAAAAGTTTCACCAGCACGCCGAAGTTGCGCCAGAGCCTGTGCCGGTCGAACCCGGCAACGGGAAGCCCCTCGATGCGGTAGCCGGCGGCGGGCACGCGTTCCATTTCCATGCGGTCCTCGGCGCCGACGAAAAGTATCTCGGCTTCTGGATGGCGTCGCTGTATGGCCGCGGCGATGCTCAGGGCCGGGAAGATATGTCCGCCGGTTCCGCCGCCGCTTATCAGCACGCGGGGTGCTTTCTTGTCTGTTGCTTTCATTTCCTTTCTGATTCCTGGATTGGACGGAGAGCGGGATTATCGGCCGTGGCCGCATCGGGCAGGAGTTTCTCCTCGCTGCGGATTTCGGCGCTGGTATCGTCGACACGCGCCGCATGCCGCGCGACCGAGAGCATTATTCCGAAGGCCATGCTCGTGGCCAGCACCGAAATGCCGCCGCGCGAAATCAGCGGCAGCGGTTGACCGGACACTGGGAAGAAGCCCGACACGATGGCCATGTGGTACAGGGCCTGGAAGACTACCGTGAAGGCGCAGCCCATGGCCAGCACCGCCGGCAGCGTCTGCTTGAACTGCATTGTCAGATGGAAACTGCGCCCGAGCAGCCAGAGGTAGGTGGCCAGGATGAGAAGCCCGGCGAAAAGGCCGAGTTCCTCGATGACGATGGCGAAGACGTAGTCGCTGTAGGCCAGCGGCAGGCGAGCGTTCTCGCGCGAACGCCCGATGCCGACGCCGAAGAGGCCGCCCCGGGCCTGGGCGATGTGGCTCAGCTGCTCCTGCTGCTTCTCGGGGGAGTATTTCTCGTTGTACTTCTCGGGGCGGAAATGATCGCGGATGCGTCCGATCCATACCGTGCCGCGGCCCTCGCCTACGACTTCCTCGTAGTTCTCCTGGTTGAGCTCGGCGATGCGCTGCATGCGCTCGACCTTGGCCGGGTCGGCCTTGGCGTGGGTCTTGTAGTAGACGCCGCCGAGACCCAGACAGCCGATGATCAGTACCGCCAGCATGAACTTGCGGGTGCTCATGCCGCCTACGAGCATCGTTGCGAAGCCGATTACCAGCACGATGAGTGTATTGCTCAGGCCGTGCTCGAACAGCAGTCCGGCGCATACCAGCAGGAATCCTATGCAGTACCAGAAGCCCCGGACTGTCACGTCGCGCCGCTTTCCCTTGATTTTCTCCTGGTTGCGGCTCAATATCCACGCAAGCCCCAGCGCCACGGCAAGCTTGAGCATGTCCGCCGGCAGGAGCTGCACCCCGAAGATATGCAGGGCGCGCTTGGCGTCGTTGATTTCGGCGGCCGAGCCTGTGAAGTGGACGGCCACCATCAGCCCCACGCAGCCGACTACGTACACCGGAATCAGCGCGTAGATCCAGCGGTAATGGATGTGCTGGAAAACAAGCATGATGATGAGCCCGGCGAAAAGGAAAGCGCCGTGCTGGATGAGCGGCTGGAAGATATTGCCGTCCGAGACCTTCTGGATGGAGGCAGAGAACAGCTCGATGACAGCCACGATAACCAGCAGGAAATAGGTGCCCCACAGGTGCGTGTCCGTGCGCACGTGCGTCGCCGTCTGCGTCTTTTCTGTGCTCCGCAGGGAGGCTTCGGGAGAGAGTGCGGTATCCATGTTTGCTAAGTTTTTTAATTATTTAAGGGCGCGGACTGCTTCCTTGAACTTGCGGCCGCGGTCCTCGTAGCTCTTGAACAGGTCGAAGCTGGCGCAGCAGGGCGATAGCAGCACTGTGTCGCCCGGACGGGCAAGCCGGCGGCATTCGGCGATGGCGTCGTCAAGGTTGTCCGTGCTCACCAGGTTCTCAACCTTACCGGCGAAGAAGTCCATGATTTTCTCGTTGTGCAGCCCCATGGCCACGATGGTGTGGACCTTCTCGCGGACCAGCGGCTCGATTTCCGAGTAGTCGTTGCCCTTGTCCTTGCCGCCCAGAATCAGCACCGTCGGGGTGGTCATGGCCTCGAGGGCATAGTAGCAGGAGTTGACGTTGGTGGCCTTGGAGTCGTTGACCCAGCGCACGCCGTCGACAGTGGCGACGTACTCGAGACGGTGCTCCACTCCCTCGAAGTCCTCGAGCGCCCGGCGAAGGTCGTCCTTGCGCACGTCCATCAGGCAGGCGCTCAGGCCGGCGGCCATCGAGTCGAACACGTTGTGCAGCCCGCTCAGGGCCAGGTCGGCGCGCGGCATGCTCATGCTCGTGCCCGTGGTGTTGAAAATCAGGTTGTTCTCGGCGTCGATATAGGCGGCGGACCCTTCCTCGCGGTGCTCGGCGAAGGGAACCAGCCGGGCCTCAGTGGTGATATGGCGCAGCTGCTCGGTGATGATGGGGTCGTCCTGCCAGAAGATGAAGCAGTCCTGGGGTGTCATGTTGCGCAGGATGCGGAACTTGGCGTTGACGTAGTTCTGCATCACATGGTCGTAGCGGTCCAGATGGTCCGGCGTAATGTTCAGCAACACCGCTATGTTGGCCTTGAAGTCGTACATATTGTCCAGCTGGAAGCTGCTGAGCTCAACGACGTAGACCTTATGCGGGTCGCGGGCGACCTGGTAGGCCAGGCTGTGGCCTACGTTGCCGGCCAGGCCGGCGTCGATACCCGCGCCGGTGAGTATATGGTGGATGAGCAGGGTCGTGGTGGTCTTGCCGTTGCTGCCGGTAATGCACACCATCCTGGAGTCCGTATAGCGTCCGGCGAATTCTATCTCGCTGATTACAGGAATGTTCTTCGCGCGTACGGCAAGGATTACCGGAGCGTCCAGGGGTATTCCGGGGCTCTTGACGACCTCGTCGGCGTTCAGGATGAGCCCGGGGGTATGGCCGCCTTCCTCAAAGGCTATGCCCTCCTCCTCCAGCTGGCGCCGGTAGCGCGGGGCTATGGTGCCGCTGTCGCTCAGAAAGACGTCGAGGCCTTTGTCCTTTGCAAGTATGGCGGCTCCGGTGCCGCTCTCTCCGGCGCCGAGCACTACAAGGCGCCGTTTCTCTGTATTTTCCATTTCTTTGCTGTATTTCAAAGATTAGCGGATTTTAAGTGTCACGAAGGTCACCACGGCCAGTATCATGCCGATAATCCAGAAGCGGGTGACTATTTTCTCCTCCGGAATTGCGCGCCGCGGGCGCTGGATGAGGGCGTCGATAAGGCCGGCGTCCTTCTGGTAATGGTGGTGCAGGGGCGTCATCTTGAACACACGGCGGCCGGTGCGCTTGAAGTAGGCCACCTGGATTATTACCGAGAGGTCCTCGATATAGAACAGCGCGCACAGTATCGGCAGCAGCAGCTCCTTGTGTATCAATATGGCGAAGGTCGATATCACGCCGCCGAGCATCAGGCTGCCCGTGTCGCCCATGAATACCTGCGCCGGCGCGGCGTTGTACCACAGGAAGCCTACCAGCGCACCGATGAAGGCGGCCATGTAGACCACCAGCTCCTCGCTGCCGGGCACGTACATTATATTGAGATAGGCCGAGTAGATGACGTTGCCCCCCAGATAGGCCATCACCGCCAGCGCCACGGCCTGTATCGCCGACAGGCCCGCGCACATGCCGTCCATGCCGTCGTTGAGG
>USGZ01000061.1 GCA_900554265.1 uncultured Porphyromonadaceae bacterium | reverse complement strand
GAGCCGGCTCGCGACTATAAAGAGTAAAAAGCAAGCCCCGCCTGACGCTTATTCCAAAAAAAATTCTTACCTTTGTATGAAAATTCGGCCATAGGCAACGGCAGGTGGAAGCCGCTTCCGCTTGCGGTGTGCCCAAGTGCTTAACATACAGCAACTAAACGCATGTTGGAAGAAGATCGCATCTTTAAGATCAATATTGAAAAAGAAATGAAGACGGCCTACATCGACTACTCGATGTCGGTAATCGTCTCCCGCGCTCTGCCCGATGTCCGCGACGGTCTCAAACCCGTACACCGCCGCGTTCTCTACGGCATGAACGAAATGGGCAACAACAGCAACAAGCCCCTGAAGAAATCCGCCAACGCCGTCGGCGAAGTAATGGGTAAGTACCACCCCCACGGCGACTCCAGTATCTACGGCACCATCGTCCGCATGGCCCAGTGGTGGAGCATGCGCCACATGCTCGTAGATGGCCACGGCAACTTCGGCAGCATCGACGGCGACGGCCCCGCGGCTATGCGTTATACCGAGGTACGCCTGGCGCAGCTCGGCGAGGAAATGCTCCGCGACATAGACATGGACACCGTAGACTTCCAGCCCAACTACGACAACTCCCGCCGCGAACCCCTTGTCCTGCCCACGCGCTTCCCTAACCTGCTGGTCAACGGCGCCAGCGGCATCGCCGTCGGCATGGCCACCAATATGCCGACCCACAACCTGACGGACTCCATCAACGCCTGCGTTGCGCTGATAGACAATCCCGAGCTTTCCGTCGAGGACCTGGCGAAAATAATCGTCGCTCCGGACTTCCCTACCGGCGGCATCATCTACGGCTACGACGGCGTGATGGAATCCTACCTCACCGGACGCGGCCGCATCGTAATCCGCGCGAAGGCCGAAATCGAGACCAAGGGCGAGCATGAGTTCATCGTCATCCGCGAGATTCCTTACGGTGTGAACCGCGCCGAGCTCATCAAGAGCATCGCCGAGCTGGTAATCGACAAGCGTATCGACGGCATCTCCAACATCAACGACGAGAGCGACCGCGACGGCATGCGCATCGTGATCCACCTCAAGCAGGACGCCAACGCCCGCGTGGTCCTCAACAAGCTCTTCAAGCTCACCGCCATGCAGAGCTCCTTCAGCGTCAACAATGTGGCCCTCGTCAACGGACGCCCCAAGACACTGAATCTCAAGGAAATCATCGAAGCCTTCGTGGAGCATCGCCGCGAGGTTGTGCTCCGCCGTACCCGCTTCGAGCTGCGCAAGGCCCGCGAACGCGCCCATATTCTCGAAGGCCTGATGATCGCCGTGCGGAACATCGACGAGGTAATCGCCATCATCAAGTCCAGCCAGACCACCGAAATCGCCCGCCAGCGCCTCGGCGAGCGCTTCGGCCTCAGCGAGCCCCAGACGGCCGCCATCGTCGAGATGCGCCTGCGCGCCCTCACCGGCCTGGCCATAGAGGACCTCCAGCACGACATCGACGAAATCCACGCCCGTATCAAGGAACTCGAGCTCATTCTCGCCGACGAACACGTCCTGCGTGAACTTATGAAGAAGGAGCTCCTCGAAGTAAGCGAGAAATACGGCGACGCACGCCGCACTGAAATCAACTACGCCGCCGGCAACTTCAGCGCCGAAGACTTCTACACCGACGACGACATGATCATCACCATCAGCCACCTGGGCTACATCAAGCGTACCCCGCTGGCTGAATTCCGCGCCCAGAACCGCGGCGGCGTAGGCTCCCGCGGCTCCTCCAAGCGCGACGCCGACTTCATCGAGCACGTGTTCACCGCATCCACCCACGCCACGATGCTCTTCTTCACGGACCGCGGCCTCGTCTACAAGATGAAGGTCTACGAACTCCCCGAAGGCAACCGCACCAGCAAGGGCCGCGCCCTGCAGAACCTGCTGAGCATCGAGCCCGGCGACGCCGTCCGCGCCATGCTGCCCTGCAAGCAGCTCGAGGACCCCGTGTTCACCGCCGAGCACTACCTCGTGTTCGCCACCCGCGACGGCCTGGTCAAGAAGACCGCCCTCAGCGAATATGCCCGCGTGCTCGCCAAAGGCAAGAAAGCCATCGTGATCCGCGAGGGCGACCAGCTCGTAGGCGTCCAGCTCACCGACGGCAAGAGCGAGATTCTGCTGGCCAACCGTTCCGGCCGCGCCGTACGCTTCCATGAGGAGAAACTCCGCAGCATGGGCCGCGTCAGCACCGGCGTCCGCGGCATGAACCTCGACGCCGGCGACGAAGTCATCGGCCTGGTCACCATCAAGCCCGACGATACCCAGGACAGCATCCTCGTCCTGAGCCAGCACGGCTTCGGCAAGCGCTCGCAGCTCAATGCCTACCGCCTGACAAACCGCGGCGCCAAGGGCGTGGCCACCATGAAGGTCACCGACCGCACCGGCGAACTCGTCGCATTCACGAACGTAAACGACGGGAACGACCTGGTAATCATCAATAAATCCGGCATTACGCTTCGCGTACATGTGGCCGACATCCGCGTGATGGGCCGCATGACCCAGGGCGTCCGCATCATCAACCTCGAAAAGCGCGGCGACACAATCGCCAGCGTATGCTGCGTCGACGCCGACCCCGAGGAGGAGGTTGTCGAGGTCAACGCCGAAGCCGAACCGCTGCCCGACCTGGGCCTCGACGAAACCGAAACCGACGAAATCGAGGAGGAACTCCCCGATGACGAGGACGAAGGCGCCGAGGAGCCGGAAGACGACAATGAATAATTAACCCCCAAAACACCAAACTCTGAGAGCATGAAAAAAATTCTCTTAGCCGTTCTCGGGCTGGCCGCTGCTGCCGGCGCCTATGCCCAGGCCGACGTTGTCAAAGCCGGCGAACGCGCAATGAAAGATGGCAAGGACGCCGCCGAAGTGATTCAGATAATCACTCCCGCGTTCACGAACCCCGAAACCCAGGGTCTGGCCCAGACCTGGTTCATCCCCGGCAAAGCCAGCTATGCCCAGTACGACAAACTCCTCGGACTGAAGCAGTTCAACCGTCTGCCCGAAAACGGCGACGTCCAGATGGGCAAGCTGCTGATCTCCGGCTACGAATATTTCCTCAAGGCCCTGCCCCTTGACTCGGTGCCCGACGCAAAGGGTAAGGTAAAGCCCAAGTACAGCAAGGAAATCGTCAACACCATCGCCGGCCACGCAACCGACTACCTCAATGCCGGCTCCGACCTCTACAACGCCGGCGACCGCGTCGCCGCCTACAAGGCATGGCAGATTTTCAATACCCTGCCCGAAATGCCCGCACTCCAGGGCAAGCTCCAGGCTCAGCCCGACTCCCTGTACGGTGAAATCTACTTCAACCAGGGTATAGCCGCCTGGCAGTCCGATATGCTCGACGAAGCCCTCGAGGCATTCATGAAGGCCATGAAGAAGGACTACCACAAGCAGAACGTCTACGACTACGCAATTTCCATAGCCTCCCAGCTCGGCCGCAACGATACCGTACTTGCCATCTGCGAGGAAGCACAGCCCCTCTACGGCAACGTCTCCGACCTCTATGTCCGTCAGATCATCAACTACTATCTGCAGGCCAGGAACTTCGACCGCGCCTTCGAGATTCTGAACCAGGCTATCGCCGCCGCTCCGGACGAAGCCGCCTACTATGTGATCCAGGGCGTGCTCTACGAGAACCAGGAGAAGCCCGCCGAGGCCATCGCATCCTACGAAAAGGCAGTCGAACTCGCTCCGGACAATGCCGAAGCTCTCTTCAACCTCGGCCGCATGCTCTGCAGCCAGGCCTATGCCGCCGCCGACGCGGCTCCCACCGTAGAAGCCGAGTACGTCCCCTATGCAGCCCAGAACATCACCCCGCTCTTCGAAAGAGCCTCCGGCCTGCTCGAGCACGCATATGAAATCGGCATCGCCAACCAGGACAACTGCAACGTGAACCTCAGCGACGTGCTCACCTATCTCGAGAACGTTTACTACAACCTCGGCAACGAGGCCAAGCTCCGCGACGTCCAGCAGCGCAAGACTTATCTCTGACCTGGCTCTCAGGTAACTATAGAAACAGGCTGCGCTACCGACGACGCAGCCTGTTTTCCGTTTAAATGCGGATGTTTCAAAGGAGAAGTTACATAACCGCGAAACGTAGGGATGCACGCTCGTGCATCCGCCATAAGGGCGCTGATTATCAGCGGATGCTCCAGGGAGCATCCCTACGGCCGTGCAAACCCCGTGTTTTGCATCACCGGCCTACGATTGATTCCCACCAAAAACATAAGAATTATGAAGGATAGAAACTTGAACAGAGACAAACTTGATTTCGGGAACGGAAAAATCGGGCCCCTGTTCCGGGCGCTGTTTATCCCGACTCTTATCGGAATGATTTTCAACTCCGTCCTGACGCTTATCGACGGCATCTTCGTCGGCCACGGCGTAGGAGCGGAAGGTATTGCCGCTGTCAATATCGTAGCGCCCATCTTCATGGTAGGCACCGGCATAGGACTTATGTTCGGCATCGGCTCCTCGGTAATCGCCAGCATACGCCTCTCCGAGGACAACGTCAAGGCCGCCCGAATCATTATGACGCAGGCATTCCTTGTCGGCATCCTGCTTATGGCCGTAATCAGCATCGTATGCCTGATTGTTCCCAGGCAGGTCGTTTCGCTGCTGGGCAGCAGTCCCGTGCTCGAGACCAATGCGATCACCTATATGATATGGCTCGTGCCGGGCCTGCTCTTCCTTTCGGTCGAATGCATCGGCATGATGCTCATCCGCCTGGACGGCGCCCCTAAGTTCGCCATGGCAATCCAGATTATAGCCGCCGTGCTTAATATCTTCCTGGACTGGTACATGATATTCCCGCTTGGGTGGGGTCTCATGGGCGCCGCGCTCGCAACCTCGATTGCCTGTATCGTCGGTGGTCTCATGGTAATCGGCTACTTCCTCCGGCGGCCGTACACGCTGCGGTTCTATCGTCTGAAGTGCTCTCTGACCTCGATGCTGCTGACCATGCGCAACAGCCTCTACATGGCCAAAATCGGCTTCGCCACCTTCCTGACGGAGCTGGCAATGAGCGTAATGATGCTGACGGGCAACTACATGTTCATATCCATGCTGGGCGAGAACGGCGTGGCGGCCTTCGCTGTGGCGTGCTACCTCTTCCCGGTGGTGTTCTCGATGAGCAACGCCGTGGCTCAGTCAGCCCAGCCCATCATCAGCTTCAACTACGGGGCGCACAACTCCGCCCGCGTCAGGGAGGCCCTGCGTCTGTCGCTTTTCACGGCCATCGTATGCGGACTGCTGGTATCGCTGGGCCTCTGGACAGGGGCGCCGCCCGTAGTCGGGCTTTTTCTGAGCTCTGCCGAGCCGGCCTACGCCCTGGCAGTCGAAGGTCTGCCGCTGTTCTCGCTCTGCGCGGTGTTCTTCGCCGTCAACATCGCCTTCATCGGCTACTATCAGAGCATCGAAAACGCGCTTGCCTCTACGGTCTATACCCTGCTCCGCGGCGTAATTTTCCTGGTGCCCTGCTTTATCCTGATGCCGCGCCTGGTCGGCGTCGCCGGGCTGTGGCTTGCCATCCCCGCCGCCGAACTCCTCACCTGCATACTCATCTACGTCCGCTACAAGGTCCGCGCCTGACCCACCGCCAATCTCTCCCCAGCCAATCTCCCCCGCCAATTCCCGATTAATCCCGATTATTCTCGATTAATCGGGATTAATCTTGACTTAGCCCGCCCAAAGCCTAAAACCTAAAGCCTATAATTTGCAAAAGCGGAAAGCTTTGCTTACCTTTGCGGAGCACATTATCATCACAGAACAATTCCATGAAAAACATCGCCGCAAGTCTTCTCATGCTGGCTATTGCCGCAAGCGCTTCCGGAGCCGGGACCATGAACCTCCAGGGCACCGAATTCCGGGTCGACACCATAGAACACTACTACGTAGGCCCGGGTATCACCCATACCCACCTCCAGCTCACGGCCGCCTCACGCAAAGTGCAGGTTTTCGCAGCCACGCTGGACCGCGCCGACGCCTCCTACACCGCCCGCGCCGTACCCCGAGTGGTAATCGGCAAGGACCAGTGCCGCACGGCGGAGACTGTCTCATCCATGGGCACACGCAAGACTTCCGAGTCGATGCAGTACCTCATCGGCGTAAACGGCGACTTCTTCATTACCTCCGCCTTCGCCGGCCAGCATGAGTTCGGCAACGCCATTCTCGGCTATCCCAACATGAGCTGCGTGATCGACGGCATGATTGCCGCCCCGGACATGATCGACATCGTCAGCCGCGAGAACGCCCTGATAATGGGCGCCGACGGCAATATGTGGATCGACGCCACCGACCTCCAGTACCGCCTGGAGAGCCCGGACGGCCAGACTATCGTCTACGCCTCGGCCATCAACTATCCGCGACGCGACAACGAGCTGATGCTCTACAATCCCTATATCGGCGCGAGCACCGGAACTTCCGGCGGCCGCGAACTGCTCCTTCGCAAGGACGGCGGCGCAGACTGGAACATCAACGGCACCGTGCCCTTCACTGTCGTAGGCACGTGGACCGAAGGCGGCAACACTGCCGTGCCGGCGGACGGCCTGGTAATCTCCTGCGGTCCGGCATACTCGAACGAATACGTCGACGGCCTCCGTGCCGGCGACCGCGTCAACGTCGCCATCCGTCTTACCCTCCCCGCTTTCGGCGGCATAGCTCCGGATGTGAAGGACGTGATTGGCGGCGACGTGCGCATTCTCAAGGAAGGCACCGTGACGACCTCGGCCATACGATGGATCAACACTCCCTCGGCCCAGTACCCGCGCTCCCTGGCCGGCTACTCGCAGGACCGCAGCAAGCTGGTGTTCGCGGCCGTCGACGGCGGCTCCAGCACCTCGACAGGCGTTTCATACTACGAGGGCGCCGACCTGATGGCCGCCCTGGGCTGCTACGATGCCCTGGACATGGACGGCGGCGGCTCGACGGCCATGTGGACCTCCCATGCCGGCATCGTCAACCATCTGCGCGATGGCTCCGAGCGCGCCGTCGGCAATGCGCTTTTCTTCGCCGTCGAAGCTCCGAAGGATGCCGCCGTGACTTCCATCCGCTTCGCCGACAGTGCCAAGACCCTCCCCGCCCTCGCCTCCTACACACCTGTAATCTACGGATACAACCAGTACGGCCAGCTGGTCGACACTGACGTGCAGGGCGTAAGCCTCAGCGCTCCCGCAGACTTCGCCGAAATCAGCGGGGGCGCCGTCGTTCCCCTGCGCGGCGGTAGCTTCGCCCTGAAAGCCGCCAAGGACGGCATGGAGGCCTCGATAGCCGTCCACGTCAGCGACGACGCCGAAATAGAAGCCGTCAGCACATCCATACTTACCGACAACGTCCGCCAAGTGCCTGTGCTTCTGCAATCGACTGTCGACGGCAAGATTCTCCCGGTCGACGCCCGCGCTTTCTCCTGGATCAGCTCCAACCCTGAAATCGTTCAGGTCGACTCCGAAACCGGCGTTCTGACCGGCGTCAGCGAAGGCAACGCCACAATCACCGGCAGCCGCGGCGAACGTGCCGTAAGCATCGGCGTTACGGTGGAAATCGCTTCGGCTCCGCTGCTCCAGCTCGACACGGAAATTGGCGGCGAAGGATGGAAAATCACACGCTCGGGCATAGGCAGCGACGCCACCTGCACTACCTCCGCAGGCATAACAACCCTCGACTTCAACATCACCTCCACGCGCTCCCCAAGCCTTACCCTGGCCAAGAATATCACCGCATACAGCCTCCCTGACGGTTTCAGCATGACGGTAGAACCCGCCGCCGGTAAAATCTCCGACATAACCCTGCGCGTCCAGGCCGCCAACAGCAGCAAGAGCGTATCCGTCAGTGCAGGAGCTGTAGAAAGCGCCGGGAAGGTCGACTTCGACATCGCTTCGGCCATCGACCTGACGGACAACGCCGTATATCCCCTCAAATTCAACTCGATAATCCTCAGGCCCGCCAAGGGCTCCGACGGCAGCGCGCACTGCACCGTCCGCCTCGGCGACGTCGGCTTCACCTACAGCCACTTCGAGTCCGGCGTGCAGAATGTGCTCGTCCCGGGCGGAGAAGCACCGCTGCGGCTGAAAGTCGGCGCCGACGGCATCGAGGCTCCCGCCTCCGTCAGCGCCATCGAGATCTACTCGGCATCCGGCATGCTCCTGAGCCGCACCGGGGGTAATATCGCGCCGCTGCCAGCGGCTGGC
>USGZ01000060.1 GCA_900554265.1 uncultured Porphyromonadaceae bacterium | reverse complement strand
AGAGCGACATCGCCGGCGCCCTCGACAAGCCCCGCTATACGGTTACCATCTCGGCCGCCGGCAAGTCGCTCGACGGGCTGGCGCTTTTCGCCCCCAAGACCCTCAAGGGTCCGAAGGAACGTCATCCCTTTATCGTGCGTGAGGAAGCCGCACCGGCTCCCGACGGTCTCGACGGCGCCAACATCGCCATCTGGCAGAGCCATGGCTGGTACTTCGAGCCGAAGCTCAACCGATGGGAATGGCAGCGCGCCCGCGTGTTCCAGACGGTCGAGGACCTCTACACGCAGAGCTACGTGATGCCCTTCCTGATGCCGATGCTCGAGAACGCCGGCGCCTATGTGATGAGCCCGCGCGAACGCGACATCAACCGCACTGAAATAATCGTAGACAACAACGGCGGCCATGCAACCGGCTCCTACTCTGAAGAAGGCGGCTGGGGCGACGGCGGCATGGGCTTCGGCTACACCGCCGCACGCCTGCGCAACAGCTCGCATCCCTTTGCCGAAGGCACCTTCCGCAAGGCTCCGCTGAGCCACTCCGACGAGGGCGACGCCAAGGCCACCTGGAGCGCCGACATCCCCGAGGCCGGCACCTACGCCGTCTACGTAAGCTACGGCACCTTGCCCAACAGCACCACTGAGGCGCACTACACCGTCAACGCCGCCGACGGTCCCCATAAGTTCACCGTAAACCAGAAGATGGGCGGCGGCACATGGATTTACCTCGGCCACTTCCCGCTCGATGCCGGACAGCAGACCGTTGTCGAGCTGACCAATGCCGGCGCCGACCGACGCCGCGCCGTCACGGCCGACGCCGTGAAGATCGGCGGCGGCATGGGCAACGTAGAGCGCATCGTGAAGAATCCCGTGGACAGCATCGCCTACGAGTACGTGGTCAGCGGCTATCCCCGCTTCGTCGAGGGCGCGCGCTACTTCCTGCAGTGGGCCGGCGCTCCCGACTCGGTATTCACCCCGAGCGACTACGTCAACGACTATACCGACGACTACCGCTGCCGCGGCCTGTGGGTCAACTGGCTGGCCGGCGGCTCTTCCATGCTCCCGGACCGCGAGGGCCTGAACATCCCCGTAGACCTGAGCTTCGCCTTCCACAGCGACGCCGGCACGACTATGAACGACTCAATCATAGGCACCCTGGGCATCTACTCGACGGCCAACGGCGCCCTCGGCAACGGCAGCGACGCCAACGCCAGCCGCGACTTCACCAACTTGGTGATGACCTCGATTGTCGACGACGTGCGCGCCACCTTCGAGCCCAACTGGACACGCCGCGGCATGTGGGACGAAAGCTACTTCGAGGCCCGAGTACCCGCCGTTCCGGCTATGCTGCTGGAGCTGCTGAGCCACCAGAACATGGCCGACATGAGCTACGGCCTCGACCCGGCCTTCCGCTTCGTCGTTTCACGCGCCATATATAAAGGTATGCTCCGCTTCCTGGCCCATCGCGACGGCCGCGAGTACATAGTCCAGCCGCTGCCGGTCCACAACTTCGCCATCGCCAAGACCGGCACCGACACCTACCGACTGAGCTGGTCCGAGCGCGTCGACTCCCTCGAAGCCACCGCCACTCCCACCTATTATATAGTGGAGGAGCGCATCGGCGACGGCGCCTTCCGCCGCATCGCCACTCCCGATCAGCCCGAGCTGACCGTGACGGTGACCGACAGCGACATCCACAGCTACCGCATCATAGCCGCCAACCGCGGCGGCGTGGCCTTCCCGAGCGAAGTGCTCGCCCTGTGCAACAAGCCCGGCGAACCGGTGACCATCGTCAACGGCTTCACCCGTATCAGCGCACCGGACCGCTTCGACAGCGGCGAAATCGCCGGCTTCTACGACACCAAGGACCACGGCGTTCCCTACATCAAGGACATCTCCTATATCGGCAGCATGTTCGAGTTCCGCCGCAACATCCCCTGGATGGACGACGATGCCGCCGGCTTCGGCGCCTCGCGCTCCAACTACGAGGACAAGGTAATCGCCGGCAATACCTTCGACTATCCCTACATCCACGGGCAGGCCATCGCCGCCGCCGGCCGCGGATTCGTGTCGACCTCCGTCGAGGCATTCATCAACGGCACCGACACCCCGAAGACCGTAGACCTCATCCTCGGCAAGCAGAAGGAAATCCGCAAAGGCACCGCCGCCTTCGGCACCAGCTACAAGGCCTTCCCGACAGCGCTGCAGAACCGCATGGCCGCGCTGGCCGGGCAGGGAACCGGCTTCTTCGTGTCCGGTTCCTATGTGGCCACCGACATCTGGGACAACCCCAACTCCAGCGAGGAAACGGCCGAGGCCGACAAGGCATTCGCCCGCAGCGTGCTGGGCTATAACTGGCGCGTAGGTCAGGCATCGACCGAGGGCGAGGCCTACCAGGTGCCCTGCCGCTTCAAGGACTTCGGCCAGGGCGACTACGACTTCTCGAACGTTCCCAACGAGGAGCTGTACGTAGTCGAAAGCCCCGACTCCTTCTACGCCTCCGACTCCGCCACCGGCGCCACCATAATGCGCTACGACGAGAACAACCTCGTTGCCGGCACGGCCATGGCAACACCGACGCACCGCGCCGTGGTGATCGGCTTCCCCTTCGAGACCATCGAGAGCGCCGAGGCCCGCGCGCACCTGATGAGCCAGATTCTGAACTTCTTCAGCAATCCCGAGCCCATGCGCGAACATTCCACCCGCATCGAATAAACAACCCATAGCAAAGAAAAATCATAAAAAACAACTATCCATACTATGAAGACAACCGTCCACTGCTATCTGCCCTACATCGACGCCGCACAGGCTCAGCCTAACGTAGACGCCCTCAAAGCCGAAGCCCTGGTGAACAAAATCACCCTTCTGGCCACCGACCCCGAGGCCAAGCCCCTCGCCGGCTGCGACATGATCCACATCGACAGCCTCAAGTCCTCCGCCACGATGAAGGCCATCGCCGAAAGCGCCGACTCGGACTACATCCTGTTCTACACCTCGCAGCTTCAGCTGCTGATGGGCTACGGCGCCATGGAGCGCTTCGTAGAGATAGCCAGGGACACCAAGGCCGCCATGCTCTACGCCGACCACTACACCGTAGTCGAGGGCAAGCAGAGCAACGCTCCCGTAATCGACTACCAGTTCGGCTCGCTGCGCGACGACTTCGACTTCGGTTCGCTGCTGTTCTTCAACACGGTGGACTTCAAGAAAGCCGCCGCCGGCATCGACAAGGCCTACAAGGCCGCCGGCCTCTACGACCTGCGCCTGCGCATCAGCCGCCTGGGCGCCATAGTCCACATCAACGAATACCTCTACACGGACATCACCGTCGACAACCGCGCCACTGGCCAGAAGGTGTTCGACTACGTAGACCCCCGCAACCGCGCCAACCAGATCGAGATGGAAGAGGCCTGCACCGCCCACCTCAAGGCCATCGGCGGCTACCTGGAGCCCGTGTTCGAGCCCATCGACCTCAACGCCGGCGACTTCCGCAACGAAGCCTCGGTAATCATCCCCGTCCGCAACCGCAAGCGTACCATCGCCGACGCCGTGATGAGCGCCCTGAACCAGAAGACCGACTTCCCCTACAACGTAATCGTAATCGACAACCACTCCACCGACGGCACCACCGAAATCCTCGAGGAAATCGCCGCCAAGGAGCCGCGCCTGATCCATATCAAGCCCGAACGCAACGACCTCGGTATCGGCGGCTGCTGGAATACCGGCGTATTCCACCCCGAATGCGGCAAGTTCGCCGTCCAGCTCGACTCCGACGACATCTACAGCGACGAGAACACGCTGAGCAAAATCGTCAAGGCCTTCTACGACAACGACTCCGGCATGGTGGTAGGCACCTACATGCTTACGGACATCAACAAGAACATGCTGCCCCCCGGCGTAATCGACCATAAGGAATGGACCCCCGAGAACGGCCGCAACAACGCCCTGCGCATCAACGGCCTCGGCGCTCCCCGCGCGTTCTACACTCCCCTGCTGCGCGAACTGCGCCTGCCCAACACCTCCTACGGCGAGGACTACGCCATCGGCCTGGCCATCTCCCGCAAGCACCAGATCGGCCGCGTCTACGACGTGCTCTACTTCTGCCGCCGCTGGGAGGATAACTCCGACGCCGCCCTGGACATCAACAAGATGAACGGCCACAACCTCTACAAGGACCGCATCCGCACCTGGGAACTCCAGGCTCGTATCGACCAGAACAAGGGCAAGTAACGATGGCTGTCAATCCCGCACAGATCGCCGACTTCTTCACCTCGCAGCTGGAGGCATGGCCCATGGCCGCCTCCAACTTCGGGGCGCTGGACAACGTGAAGGTCAAGAGCTTCGACGTAGACGACATGACCTTCAAGGTTCAGTTCAACCCGGCGCGCATCGCCTCCTCGTCGGCAAAAATCGACAAGGCCGCCCTGGCCAAGCGTCCCTGCTTCCTCTGCGACAAGAACCGCCCGGCCGAACAGACCGGCATCGACTGGAAGGACCGCTACACCATCCTGATCAACCCCTTCCCCATCTTCCGCCGTCACCTTACCATCCCGGACCGCACGCATACGGACCAGCTCATCAGCGGCCGCGTCGAGGACATGATGGACCTGGCCGCCGAACTGGGCGACTACACCGTGTTCTACAACGGACCGCGCTGCGGAGCCTCGGCACCTGACCACATGCACTTCCAGGCCGGCAACTCCGACTTCCTGACCATCGCCCCGGCCCTCGAGGACGCCGAGCTGAAGACCATCGCCGAGGACGGCGGGGCCACTCTCTCGCTCGTCGACAGCCTGCCGGTCAAGGTATTCGTCGTCGACGCCGCCGACCACAAGGCCGGCGCGCGCCTGTTCGAGCGCCTGCTGGCCGCCATGCCTGTTCCGGAAGGCGAGAAGGAGCCGATGCTCAACCTGCTCTGCTACCCCACTCCCGCCGGCGAGCGCCTGGTGGTGATTCCCCGCAAAAAACACCGCCCCTCGTGCTACGGCACCGAGCCGGGATGCCTGCTGTGCAGCCCCGCGTCGGTCGACATGGGCGGCGCTTTCATAACTCCGCGTCCGGAGGACTTCGAGCGTTTCGACGCCGCCACCGTAAGGACCATTCTGGACGAAGTATGTCTCAACAATTCAGAAATCAATAATATCGCAGAAAATGTCGGCTAAATATCCCGCCGAACCTACGGTGCGCGTAGGCATCCTGGCCGCACCGGAAATAACAGTAAGCCTGTCCGGGACTTTCACGGCTCCGGACGGCGCTCCCGTCTCAGGCGAGCAGAAATTCGCCCTCTCCGAGGGCAAGGTACTCTGGAACGGCCGCAGCTACGACGATTTGCTCTTCAAGGCAAGCGCCGAAAGCTGTCGCTTCGAGATCCGCGACGTGATTATCGGCGTGAACTTCCACTGGGAGCGCCGAGAAAACCAGATTTTCGCCGGCGACCTGATGATGGTCGTCGAGAAAGGCATGCTCGAGGCCGTAGACATCGTCAAGGTCGAGCAATACCTCAAGAGCGTAATTTCCAGCGAAATGAGCGCCACGGCCAACGAAAACCTGCTGCGCGCCCACGCCATCATCTCCCGCTCGTGGCTGCTGGCTCAGATCGAGAAGCACACGAACATCAACGCCGGAGTCGAGGAAGCCTCGCCTATGGTAATCACCGACACGGAAATCAGCCGCTGGCAGGACCGCGAGGACCACGTGCTCTTCGACGTCTGCGCCGACGACCACTGCCAGCGCTACCAGGGCATAGGGCGCCAGACGACCGAAGCCGTCGAGGGCGCCGTCGACCTCACCCGCGGCATGGTGCTCACCGACCGCACCGACCGTCTCTGCGACGCCCGCTTCAGCAAGTGCTGCGGCGGCGTGTTCGAGGAATTCGAGAGCTGCTGGGAGCCCAAACACTTCCACTACCTCGAGGCCCAGCGCGACTCCGCCGAGCCAATGGCTTTCCCGGACCTCACTATAGAAGAGAACGCGCGTGCGTGGATTCTCGGCTCTCCAGAAGCTTTCTGCAACACGAAGGATAAGGAAATCCTCGGTCAGGTGCTCAACAACTACGACCAGGAGACCCAGGACTTCTACCGCTGGACAGTAGAGTACGGCCAGGACGAGCTGGCAGCCCTCATCAGGGAGCGCTCCGGCATAGACTACGGCGGCATCGTAAGCCTCGAACCGGTAATCCGCGGCACCTCGGGCCGCATCGTGCAGCTGCGCATAATCGGCACAAAGCGCACCATGCTCATCGGCAAGGAACTCGAAATCCGCCGCACCCTCAGCAAGAGCCACCTCTACAGCTCCGCCTTCATAGTCGAGGCCGGCCCGAAACGCGCCGACGGCCTGCCGTCGACGTTCCGCCTGCGCGGCGCCGGCTGGGGCCACGGCGTAGGACTCTGCCAGATTGGCGCTGCCGTGATGGGCGCCAAGGGCTACAGTTACGAGCAAATCCTGGCCCACTACTTCAAGGGCTCCTCAATTACCAAACTTTACTAACCTGAAATCCAACACACTGAAATAAACCGATGGAAAAACATGCAACTGCGCAGGCACCGCGTAAAGTGAATCCCTGGACGTGGATTCCGACGCTCTACTTTGCCCAAGGCATCCCGTTCATATTCATCAACATGGTAACGATGGTGCTGTTCACCCAGCTCGGCATGTCCGAGACCGACGCAGCCCTCTATACCGGCTGGCTCTATCTCCCCTGGGTAATCAAACCCTTCTGGGGTCCCATCGTCGACATCATCCGAACCAAACGCTGGTGGACCATCACCATGCAGCTGTGCATCGCCATCGGACTCGGCGCCATTGCCTTCACCCTGCCGCTGCCCGACGCCACCCAGATTGCCGAGGGCGTGCCCGTGAGCGCGTTCGCAATCGCCCTGTGCTTCTACGTAATCACGGCCTTCTGCTCCGCCACGCACGACATCGCCTCCGACGGCTTCTATATGATAGCCCTGGACACCAACCAGCAGAGCCTCTTCGTCGGCATCCGCTCGACCTTCTACCGCTGCGCCAGCATCTTCGGACAGGGCGGCCTGGTAATCCTCGCCGGTCTTCTCGAAGGCCCGATGGGCGGCGCCGCAATGGGCTGGAAGATGACCGTGGCCATCTGCTCGGCATTCTTCCTGATTGTCTTCATCTACCATATGTTCTTCCTGCCGCGTCCTCAGGCCGACCGCGCCGTAGGCCATACGCAGGGGCAGAACAAGACCATCGGCGGCATCCTGGCCGAGTTCGGAGGCTCGTTCATCACCTTCTTCAAGAAGAAGCACGTGATTCTGGCAATGCTATTCATGCTCCTCTACCGCCTTCCCGAGGCTCAGGTAGTGAAGCTCTGCCAGCCCTTCCTGCTGGCCGCGCGCGACGCCGGCGGCCTGGGCATGACCCAGACCGAGGTTGGCTTCGCCTACGGCACTCTGGCCATCATCGGCCTGACCGTCGGCGGCATCATCGGCGGCATCTGCGCCTCGCAGGGCGGTCTGCGCAAGTGGATATGGCCCATGGCGCTGGCAACGTCGCTGAACTGTGTGGCCTACATCTTCCTTTCCTACGTCCAGCCCGACTACTCCACCCTCGTCGGCAAAATCGAGGTCTATTGCGCAATCGTTCTCGAACAGTTCGCCTACGGCTTCGGCTTCACAGCCTTCATGCTCTTCATGATGTACTTCGCCGACGGTCCCTACAAGACCTCGCACTACGCCATCTGCACGGCCTTCATGGCCCTTGGCATGATGCTGCCCGGCATGGCCGCCGGCTTCATAAAGGAAGAATTACTCAGCAACTCCTACTTCAACTTCTTCCTCTGGGTACTCTGCTGCAACTTCGCCACCTGGCTGGTAACGGCTCTCGTACGCCCGCACATCGACCCGAAGTACGGCGCCAAGACCGAGAAGAGCCTCTCCGGCAAGGAAGAAGAGGAAAAACTTATCGAAGACGACGAACTCTGATGAAAACTACCGTTCTTACAATAGCCCTGAGCCTTATGACGCTCATCGGCACGGCGCAGGTGAAACCCGGCGTCGAAGTGCTCCGCGACCGTAATTTCGAAGGCCTGCAGGGCAAGCGCGTCGGTCTGATCACCAACCCCTCCGGCGTCGACAACCATCTGAAATCCACCATCGACATCCTCCACGAGGCTCCCGGCGTGAAACTCAACGCTCTCTACGCCCCCGAGCACGGCGTGCGCGGCGACGTCCATGCCGGCGACCACGTCGACAATGCCGTCGACCCCGCCACCGGCGTCACCGTCTAC
>USGZ01000059.1 GCA_900554265.1 uncultured Porphyromonadaceae bacterium | reverse complement strand
CCGCCTGGCCGCAATGGCCAAAGAAGCAGAGGGGGAAAGCGACGAGGCCACCAGGGAGGAGACTCAGGTGCCCGAAGGGGAATCCGCGGAAGCCGGCGAGGAAGAAGCCCCGGGGGAAGGAGCGGCCGAGGCGCCCGATGAAGGGGGCCAGGAAGAAGCGGCCGGCGAAGGCGAGGCTCCCGAGGGTCAGGAAGCTCAAGGCACTTTTGGCAGCTGAAGCTGCCAAGCCTGGACAAAAAGCGCTTCGCGCCGGAATTAGGCCAATTAGACTGAAAATCCGGGGTAGGATTTTTAAGATTTAATACTCAAACCAATCATGGAATCAATTTTATCACTTGACAAAATTTTCCTGTTCCTGGGTGTTTTCCTGGTCATCAGCATCCTGGTAATCATCGCCATCATGCTGGACTTGTGGGACGGGGTGTACACGGCAAAAAAGACTAACAAACGCGTCCACTCCCACAAGTTGCGCGCGACCATAGCCAAGATGAGCGAGTACTGGCGCTTTCTGCTTATCGGGTTCCTGGTCGATTGCCTGGGGATACTCTTCGGGTTTTACTTCCTGCCGTTCGTGGCGTTGCTATTCGGAGTAGGGCTGATAGTGGTAGAGGCCAAGAGTATGTTCGAGCACGCGAACCGACGCAAGAGCCACATGCAGGAGCTGCCAGACATCATCAACGGCATCATCGGCGCCGTCGACAAGAAAGACGCGATGAAGGTAATCCAGCAATTCAACGCATTAAGCGACACATCATCCCATCACTGAGAGATTGTCTAAAAATGGTAACAGTTCTTATCGACAACGGCCACGGCGAGGACACGCCCGGCAAGCGCAGTCCGGACGGCAGGCTCAGAGAATACCTCAAAAGCCGAGATATAGCGAAGAGGATTTTCGCGGAGCTTAACCGGCGGGCTGCTTCGTCCGACTTGCCTGTCGCGGTCAGGCTCCTTGTGCCGGAGCTCAAGGATATCAGACTGCGCGAGAGATGCAGCCGGGTCAACGCCTACTGTGAGAAATACGGGAAGGACAACGTTCTGCTGGTGTCCATACACTGCAATGCGGCCGGCGAGGGCGACCAATGGAAGAGCGCAGGCGGCTGGTGCGTATATACTTCGCCAGGGCAGACAAAGGCCGACGCGCTGGCCACCGAGCTCTGGAATGCCGCCGACGTGCGGCTGAAGGACTACAAGGAACGTTTCCCCCTTCTCCAAGTGCAGGGCGTCTACGACAGGAGACAGAAGCCAATGCGGGCAGACTGGAGCGACGGTGACCCGGACTATGAGGCACACTTCTACATCCTGACCCATACGGCATGCCCGGCGGTACTGACGGAGTCGCTGTTCCAGGACAACAAGGCGGACTGCGATTTCCTGCTTTCGGATGATGGGACTCGGACGATAGTGGAACTGCACGTTGACGGAATCATCAACTATATCAAAAAAACACTGAACGCATGAAGACACTGCTATACATAGGCGCGGCTTTCCTGGCGGGCTGTATTGCGGCCGCTTTATACCTCAGCGCAGGTGAACAGCCGACGATTGAGACCGAAACGGCTTACGATACGATTCGCCGATTTTCTCCGGCGCCCTCCGATAGCCATCTGGTCCGATACGAGACTTACCGGGTCGTGATAAAAGGGACGAGGGACGAGGGACGAGGAACGAGGAGCTTTTTGGCAACTGAAACTGCCAAGCCGGGACAAACACTTGCGGGCGACCAATTTTGGCAGCTAAAGCTGCCAAGCTGGAACAAAAACCGCTTCGCGGGGATTTGGGCTGATACTTCTTCCGCGGAGCTAAAGCTCCGGGCAGGACAAATAAACGACTGCGGATTTTTCCTCGCTGAAGCTCGGAAGCCGGAACAAAAAGGGACAGAAGCAGTCGGGGACAGCGCGGATATCGAGCTGCCTATCGTGCAGCGGCATTACGGCGACAGCGCTTTCGATGCCTGGGTCAGCGGGCCTCTTGACCCGCGACTCGACAGCCTGCGGGTTTATGCGCCGACGACGATTGTCACAAGGGCGGAATGGAAGCCACCCAAGCGGTGGCATATCGGACCGAGCGTTGGTTTGGGCTATACCGGCCAGGGCTTCGAGCCCTTCATAGGAATCAGCATCACTTATTCAATATTCGAGTTCTGATGGAGACAATAACGATACGGATATATCAGGACGATGTGTACGAGGAGGTTGCCAAGGCGACGGACTACACGGGTTCCAAGCTGATTGACAGCGACGATACGGCGCGCGACCGCATACTTGCCGGCGACGAGGACCTGGCGAGCCTGGGCAGGTTCTGGGAAGAGTCTGTGCTTGCCACCAACGAAAACCTGAAGGAGATGCTGGTGGCAGGAAGCACGAAACAACTTCTCCCCGAGCTCGAGGGCACGTCGCAGGCGCCGTCCAGGCTGCCAGCGGTCGCCATAAGCAGCAAGACCGGCTATGAGGCGGTAATCGAAGTCAGCAAGGCATTCGACAAGATGCTGACGGCGAGTGTGCAGTCGACACTGCGTAGCTTCTTCATCGCTTCGATAATCGGGCAGTGGTTCAAATTCGCCAACAAGGGCGAGGCGAGCGACTACTTCGCCCAGGCTGCGGAGATGATGACAGCCGCAGAGAGACTCCTCTACAGCCGACGGAAGCCAACGCGCCCCAGTGAGTAAACAATGACACACTAAATATGCAATATTATGGATAAAAACATTTTAGGCGCGAAGAAGCGGGTAAGTGTCCTCATCAAGATAGCGTGGGTACTCTACGACATCATGAACGAGACATACCTTCGCGGACGCACAATCCAGAACAAGGACAACCACAAGGAGGTTGCGAGTATGTTCGCCTCAGAGGACGAGGAAAACCGCGAGAAGATACTACGGTCCGTCAAGCGCGCCTTCGCCGAGGTGCAGACGGAGCTGGGCGAGTACCTGGACGAGGACGGCACCAGCACGGATAACAGCCATTATGACGGTACCACCGACCTGGCGCTGAATCTGACAATGCCGAGCAACTTCAACGAGGCGGCGACCACGGGCGTAGGCGAAGCGGTACACGCCTATCTGACAAACACGGCCATCGCCGACTGGTACATGGTGACCAATAAGGCCGACGCAGAGCAGTACTATGCCCTTGCCAACAAGAGCATGGACTTAATCCGCCAGACCGTGAGCAAGCGCAGCCGCCCGGCACGCCCTGCCGACAAAATCGCAACGACACCGCCCGATGAGCTTCTGCATTCCTGAAGATAAAAACGGCACGCAGAGGGCCGTCATATCGTTCATGCGCGAGCAGCTGCTGTACGACATCAGGAACTATGCCTTTATCGAAGGCAGCGTGATGGAGACGGACAGCCAGCACAACCGGCATATGGTGCAGGACGTCGGCGAGGCCGGCAACGTAGACCGGGTGACGCGCGTGCTGAACCTGGCGATGAGCAAGTGTAAGGAACTTCTGTACCCTTACACCAAGAACGACTTGCAGCGCGCGGAGCTGAACGACAAGTTGCGCGAACCCGAGGTTTACGGCATAGTGCTGACCGTGCCGAAAGACTTCTCGCAAACAACGCTTCATCTGCTGAAGAATCTCATCCACGAGTACCTCGTATGCACGGCTGTTGCAGACTGGCTGAGTATCACCAACACGGAGAAGGCGCAGGTCTGGAAGCTGAAAGCCGAGGAGGCGCAGAGCGAGATAAGGATAAACCTGCATAACAGGATAACCAAGGCCAGGCGCCGGATGCATCCGTTCTAAAACCGGCAGGCAGACTGAAAGAAAGGCCGCTGTGCATCACGCATGGCGGCCTTTGCTATCTTACAATAAAAACTAACCAACAAACTATCTCGGTTGATTGGTGAGGCGCGGGGTGAACTGTACCGACGCGCCAAAGATACTTTCGTCTGGAGAGAGATTGCACAGCAGTGCGATGCGGAAGTATTTATAGGGAGTGCCGCGGAAGCCGCGGAGGAAGTGGTCCTTGCTGGACCATAGCATATGCCAGCTGTCGAGGTCGCGGGAGCCGTAGAGGACGGATTGCACATTACCTTTGCGGAAGTCGCCGCGCTGGATGAAGCTGTCGACGGTCTTGAGGATATCCGCGCTGTCGAGTTTGAGCGGGCGGGAGACGAGGAGGCCGCCAACGGGCGCTCCTGGTTCCAGGGTAAAATCCACGAGCTTATTGTCCTTGTCGACGGCAAGAGCCTCGGGGTAAGCGTTGACGGTCCTGCCAATTCTGAGTAATTGCATACCCCACAGATGAGACTTGAAGGAGTAGACGTAGGCGTAGGTATGCTTGGTGGAGTACAGGATTATGCGCTGGTGGACGTAATCGTAGACCATGCCGCAGGATTGCAGAAACGCCGAGAATGGAGCGACTGGGAGGCAGGTTTGGTCATCATGTCCGATCAGGGCGTGGAGTTTCTCCATACCGGGCAGGGTGAGAACGTCGAAGGGCGTGTCGGAATTGATGATGTCGGAGATGCACTGCGTCTGGGAGCCGGAAATGAGCATGATGCCGCGGGCGGTTGCGAACAGGACCGCGGAATCAATCTGCGTGATGCTCGATGCATTTATGCAGACGTCGCGAGTAATGGGCTGACGGGCCGAGTAGGTGCCGTTGGTATTGGTCTCCAGGGCCCATACACCCTCGGAGGTGAAGGCATAGAGGGGGAACTGGCCGAACTGGCCCTGCGATAGGGCTTTTGCGGCCGAGCAGATGCCGTAGATTTCTCCGGAGCCGACGGTGTTGATACCGAGGACCGGGAATACGAATGGGTTGTTGATTTCGGATGTGTAAACCTTGGAGGGTACGCTGACCATGGCTGCACTCTGGGCCGTCTCGGGTTCGGCGTTCGTTGGCGTCGGGTCGGGGGCGAAGGAGCCGCTGTAATAGTAGGCGCCGTTGAGGAAGTCGTGGGGCGTGAGATTGACGATATATTTCCGGGAGTCGGAGATGTAAATCTCCATCTTGTAGGCCGAGGCGTCGGGGTAATAGATATAGCGCGGGAAGTTGACCGCAGGGTTGAAGAAATTGTCGGCCTCGTTGGTGCTCTTGCTTATGTGGACGGCATGGCAGCGGACGCCGTTGAGGCGGGTCCATACGGTAATTTTAGCATTGGATACTATGGCGCCGTCGGGGTTGCCGAACTGCATGCAAGAGCGAATAGGGAATGGTTCAGCCGGCGTAATGCTGACTCCGGCGAGGTTGAGGCGGGAGTTGAAGGCATAGAGCGAGCTTGCCATCAGGCCGCAGTGGGACTGGTATTCGTCGGGAAGCGTCTGTTTGGCCACGAGTGAGGATAGGTCGCAGTCCAAGAGCTTGAGGCGCGTCATCTCCGTCATGGGCTTGATGTCCTTGATGTCGATTTCGGCGATTTTATAGAAGTCGTGGTCGCTGCGGATGTTTTCGTGGAGGCGCTCGTGCTGAGAGATGTTGATAATCTTATAGCTGTCGGCCGCTGCCGTCGACATCGTATGGTCGATGTATTTGGAGGTGAGGCTGTCGGCGTAATGGCCGGTGAAGACGGAGGAAGGCGGCGTGACATTATTAACGCGCAAATCTAGGCCGTCCGGGTTCCAGTCGTAGAGAGATAGCAGCATGCTGCGGAGGTCTGTAGACAGGCGTTGCAGGTCTTTGGACTGGTCGTAGGTATAGATTGGCGCCGATACGAATACGTCGATACCGGCGACGAGGTCGGCCCAGTCGGCCAGCATGGCGACGCCGTCGGTGAGGATGCGATATGCCAGGGCGAAATAGTCGACGTCGAGAGTGAAGGTGGCGGTGACGGTACTGTCGGCCGACGGCTGCGAGCCATCGTCGGTATGTTTTATGATGGGTGGCGTGACGGTAGGCAACATCAGGATAGGCGCCGAGTGCCAGGTGTAGGAGCCGTCGTAGAGGCGGTAGGCGTATCTGACGAAGAAAGGTTGGTAGAAGAGTCCTTTGGAGGTCACGTTCTCGGCGATGGCAGGATTGAGAAGTCCGTAGACCATTTCGGTAACCGCTGCCAACTCTTCCTTGCTCGTTTTTGACAAGGGGTGAGGTGTCGAGGCTCCTGAGCCGCTGCCGCCTCCGAGGGCGAATCTTCCTGGAATCTCGTACTGCTTGGAGTCGTTGAGGGTTCCGACGCGACACATGCCGAAGTCGATAGAAATAAACGGCGGCCGGGCACCCAGGAGGATATAGCCGTCATCTTTCCAGAGCAGGTACTGCAGGCCGCTTTTCAAGGCGAGAATGAGGGTATTGCCTATTGCAGCGATGTCGAGGAGGCCGTTGAAGGTGGCGATGTGCGTTGCGTCGGTCGAGGTTTTCACCTCCGGGGATTTCGCGAGCCAGAACAGCTCGAAGGAATCGCCGGTTCCGCCGCGAGCGAGGATGTAGTTCTTGCTTCCGCCCTGGACGGAATGGACGTAGATGAGCCTTTCGCCGGTCTGCATGGTAAAGACTACGGGCGGCTGGCCAAGCGGTTTAATGCGACTGTCCTCGGAGATGAGGTTCAGCGAGAGGGCGAGGTCGCCGTCGGGGCACTCGTAGTCCGATGGCTGGGCGGAATAGCCGTTATACTTGACATCTTTATTCATAGCGGGCTCTTGGTAATAATCGGGACATAGACTACGCCGTTGCGCTCGAAGGGCTTGCCGACGGCGAAGGAGACCTTCTCGGTGGCGTTTAGGCCCAGGGAGATGAGGAAGGCCCGGCAGAGGCTGGCAGAGTAAGCGATATAGTTCCATCCGCCTTTGTTAGTCGGCTTGCACTGGGCTTGCCAACGACCTGCAGGGTCTGCGAAGCGGGTAGCGCACAGCAGGTATTCGCCAGCGTCCAGGCAGATGTTGAGGACATCGCCCGGACGCAGCGACAGCATGCGGGCCACATTGGCCGCAATTCGGATGATACCCTTGCGGCTGAAAGAGACGTCAGGACGGCGTGTATGTTCCAGCAGTTTAATCACGGAGCAAAGATAATCGGATTTGAGAAAGTAGAGGTTTTAAGTTTAGAAAGGGGTTCCGGCCGCTGAAGCTGCCGGGCCGGGGACAAAAACGCTTCGCTGCGGCGGGGTTTTAGCCGGCGAGCTCGCCGGCTAACCGGACGGGTGCTTCGCGGAAGGCGCGGCAGAGGGCTTCGCACCATGCCCGGGCGACGGTGACTTCGACGGCGTTGCCGATGAATTTCTTGCGGTCGGCCTGGTTGCCCAAGAGGATGTAGCCGTCCGGGAAGCCCTGGATTCGCAGGAGTTCGTCGACGCGGAGCATGCGCAGCGTGATGTCGGCGATTCGGTAGAGGGCCATGAACTCTTTTATCTTAACGGTCATGGGGCTGTCGGTCGGCAGGACGGGGATTGCGTATGCGCCGCACTGGGTCGAGACGAGATAGGGCGGTCTTTTGTCCATGCCGGCGATAAGTGTGAAGCATGGGGCGTCCAGGGAGCTTCCGGGGGAATCGAACTGGGGATTCATCAGGTAGCGGACACCGACAAGGTTCAGTTTCGGTCTGGTCGTCAGGGTTCCGGCGGCTGTCTCCAGGGATGCGGGTGTGCCGTTGCCGTACTGCATGTCGAGGAAGTGTACGGAGGCGAGGGCGTGGTGGTCGACGGTGGTGACGGTTCCGGCGGGGCCGTCGAGGGGGATGTTCTTGCCGTCGGGGCTGCCGCCGTACTGCTTGGAGAGGAATCGGACGGATGCGAGGGCGAGGCGTCCCTGGACGGCGACGGTGGGGCAAGGGTCGTCGAGGGATGGCGGCACGTACTTTCCTTTCCGGCTCATGGAGTTGTATTTTACCAGGAAGGCTTTCTTTCCTCCGGCAACAAATTTGACCAATCCGGCGTATAGGCGCCGGAGTGTCGCTTCGGCCAGGGGTTTGCGGCGGCCGAAGATTGATGTGCCTTCGTCGTCGAGGTCGAGTACCGGGGGAAGCTGATGCCGATGACGACATCCTCCGGCGTGATCCGGATCAATCGCTCGAAGAGATCCCCCACGCCGGCGTTGTTGACGACGCAGACATTATCAAACATATAGCCGTAGTAAAAGCCCAAAAAATTGGCCAGCGGCGCGGAGGAGCGCACGCCGATGATATAAATATGCGCGGCATTCAGGATCGTATTGACCGCCGCGGCAAAGGTCTGCCGGTCGGCCAGCTCGTTGGTCTGGCGGATCTTATCAATATCCGCCTGCAGGACCATGGACAGCACATCCCGGTCGCCGATGCGGTCGTTGGTAACTTCCATGCGCTGCACGGAGGTCAGCCGGTTCAGGATCATCTCCTGCAGGG
>USGZ01000058.1 GCA_900554265.1 uncultured Porphyromonadaceae bacterium | reverse complement strand
CTCGCGTGTCCGCGTGACCCACGTGGCCGTTCCCGAAGCCATAGAGCGCCTGGAGAGCGAGCTTGCCGAGACCAACGCCGCCAAGCTCGCCGCCGCCCGCAGCCACGATTTCCCCGAGGCCACGCGTCTGCGCGACAAGGCCAACCGCCTGGCCGACGAACTGGACCGCGAGCGCAAGGCCTGGGAGGAGGAAGCCGCCGCAAACCGCGAGGACGTGACCGCCGAGATGGTCGCCGAAGTCGTCGCGATGATGACGGGTGTTCCCGTGCAGCGTATCGCCCAGGCCGAAGGCATCCGCCTGCTGGAGATGGGACCGGTGCTCCGCAAGGCCGTAGTGGGGCAGGACGCCGCCATCGGCAAGATTGTAAAGGCAATCCAGCGCAATCGCCTCGGCCTCAAGGATCCCAACAAGCCTATCGGCACCTTCATGTTCCTGGGGCCGACAGGCGTAGGCAAGACTTACCTTGCCAAGAAGCTCGCAGAATATCTCTTCGACAGCGCCGATACCCTCATCCGCATCGATATGAGCGAGTACATGGAGAAATTCTCCGTGAGCCGCCTCATCGGAGCGCCTCCGGGTTACGTAGGCTATGAGGAGGGCGGACAGCTCACCGAGCGCGTACGCCGCCATCCCTATTCGGTCGTGCTCCTGGACGAAATCGAGAAAGCGCATCCCGACGTGTTCAACCTGCTGCTGCAGGTTATGGACGAAGGACGCCTGACCGACAGCCTCGGCCGCCGCATCGACTTCAAGAACACAATAATAATAATGACCTCGAACATCGGCACACGCCAGCTCAAGGAATTCGGCAGCGGCGTCGGGTTCAACACCCGCGAGGTCGACCGCGAGTACAGCCACGGCATACTGACCAAGGCCCTCAACAAGGCCTTCTCTCCCGAGTTCCTCAACCGAATCGACGACGTCATTATCTTCGACACCCTGGACCGCGACTCGATTTTCAGAATCATCGATATCGAGCTGGCCGCTTTCTTCCGCCGCATCGGCCAGATGGGATTCACCGTGACCGTAACGGACGAAGCCAGGAACTTCATCGCCTCCAAGGGCTGCGACGTCCAGTTCGGCGCCCGTCCCCTCAAGCGCGCCATCCAGAAGTACCTCGAGGACGAGCTTGCCGAGCTTATGCTCGGGCAGAACGTCGGTGCCGGCGACGAGGTGATAGTCGACTTCGACACCCAGGCCGACAAAATCGTGACCCATCTCATTCCGGCCGGCACGCAGCTTCTGTAAATGCATAATGCATAATTTAGAATGCATAATTTAAAATGCATAATGCATAATGCATAATGTTAATGTTGAGGATGATTTGAGATTCCTGAGTCCTGGAACGCCCTCATATTCAACCGTTAATAAAAAATTACACCTCCGGGTGTAATTTTTTTTGCCTTTGCGCGTCATATATAGCGTTATGACACTCACCCTGGGCAAAAGCCGCGAAGAGAGGTTCCTGGACCTCGTCAACAGCCACAAGGAACTTGTGGCCAAGGTGTGCTTCCTTTATTCCGGCCCCGGCGCCCCCGCCGAGGACCTCTATCAGGAAGTTATGGCCAACATATGGGAGGGCCTGGATTCCTTCCGCGGCGAAGCGAAGGTGAGTACATGGATGTACCGCATGGCCATCAACACGTGCATAACCTGGCACCGGCGCAACGACCGCCACAGCCGCGAGCACGTCAGGCTGGAGGACCTTATCTCCGAGCCCGCGGACATGGATTCGTCGGCAGAGCTCGTGGCCGGTCTCCGCAGTCTGCATGCGCTGATATCGTGCCTCAACCCGGTGGAGAAAGCTCTGATTTCCCTATGGCTCGAGGACAAGCCCTACGAGGAGATATCGGCCATCGTAGGCATCAGCAAAGCCAATGTGGCGGTGCGCATCCACAGAATAAAGGAAAAACTCTCCCAAATGGCGAAAGCCTGACATTCTCGATATGGATATTGATTCACTTAAATCGGACTGGAAAGAACTTGACGGACGCCTCCGGGCGCTCGAGGACCAGAACCGCCGTCTGGCACGCGAATTTTCCGCCGGACGCGCCGGCAACGAGCAGCGGCGCCTGGCGCGCAGTTTCCGCACCAACGGATTCGCAGCCATGGCCGTGGTTCTCATGGCTCCGACACTCTACTGGCTGCTGCATCTTTCTGCGGCCTTAAGCATAGCCTACGGAGTCTACGGCGCCATGGCCGGAATCCTGGCCTTTGCCTTCGCCCGTTATATCGAAAGCCGCAACTTCATGAGCTGTACCACAGTCGAGGCCCTGCGGCATGCGGCCAACATCGCTCGTCGGCGCATGGCCATGTTCTGGTTCACATTCTCGACAGGAATAGTCATCGCCTCGTGGTTTTTTTACGAGCTCGACGAGCCGGACCTGATAATAGCCGCGGGCATAGGACTTGTGATCGGCTCCGCTTTCGGCATATACAAGTTCCGCTCGCAGTCGCGGACAATCCGCCGCATGCTCGCGGACCTGCAGTCCGACGGAGAAGGCGTCGATGGAGTCGCGCGTGAATAGCTTTTTGGCCGTTCGGCTTTTATTGCGTATATTTGCGGCGGAAACGGACACGCCGGTCCGCTCCGTCAGTGAATATCCAATATTAACAGAAATCAATATGAAACTGAAATTCGCCCTTATCGCTGCGGCAGCCCTTATGTTCGGCGCCTGCAGCGGCAGCAAGACCCAGGAAGCCGAAGCCCAGGCCGAGGAACCCGCGACTGAGGAAATCAACATCCTCGGAACATGGAACATCGAGCATATCGTTCTCAACGACTCGACCTCCATCACTCCCGCCGAGCTGGATTCCATCAACCTCCAGACAATCGAGTTCAACGACAGCGCCTTTGCAATCCATACGAACTGCAACACCATCATAGGCGGTTATACCCTCAGCGGCGACAGCCTCCGCTTCGCCGACAACATGGGCAGCACCATGATGGCATGCCCCGACATGCAGTCCGAGGAAATGCTCAATGCCATTCTTCCGGCTGTGCGCACCGTCGTCAAGCCCTGCCCCTGCCGCCTGCGTCTTCAGACCGAGGACCCCGCCGAATACATCGTTATCCGCAAGGCAGTCATGGAGCAGGCTGACAGCACCGAATGCCAGCGCGCCTGCGAGAACGCCGCATCCGAATAAAAGCCGCGTGAAAAGGAAACAATTGAGGCCGCGTCCCGATTTTGGACGCGGCCTCTGTATTAGGGGACGTTCTGTATCAAAGATTATTGATGCGGCCAGCGAAGATAGGCGCACCAGTCTGAGCGACACGTACCATTAAAAAGAACGGTCTGTTGAGGTTTACGCTCGGAGCCGCAGATGAGCCGCCCTCGGGGTCGACAGCCATGATATCCCAGGTCACAGCCGCTCCTTCAGCTCCCTGTTCGTTGAATTCCAGAGATGTACGCTGGTATATGCCGTGTTCAATATGCCCGCATCCGCTGAGGACGTCGGAAGTATCGCTTTCCAATATTGCCGGCATGCCGATATTCGAAAGAATATCATTTAAGTACATTTGATTGGAAACAAATTTGAAGCGGGGTAAAGAGAAATCAACATTACAATCGTAAAAACGAGCGTTGTTGATTGCCTCTAAATTGTTGTTCAGAAATTCCTGCATATCCTGGTTCTCATCTGGCAGAATAAAGACAGCTTCAACGGTACCCTTACCGATTTCCATGCGTATGGCTTTGAAAGTCTCTTCATCGGCAAAGTGCTGCAAACCCTCGGAATGCATCATTTTTACATTGGCGTCTCCCGATGCGCCATGAAATATCTCGTCTGTTGTCTTTGCGACGTCGAAAGGATTTGCCCAGGCTCCTTTCAGATATAAAGCGTCCGCAAGGAGCATTACAGCCCCGTCGGGGGACGAATCGAGAATTTCAGGAATCAGTCCTTTTGTCTTTTCGCTGCACCAGCCGTTTACATCGTCTTTGAGACTGTCGTCAAAAGGATGGCTGAATACATCGGCATCGTAGAAATATTCCATGCGTTCGGAAAAGTTTCGGTTTATAACGAACTGATTCGTATACCAAACGGCATTATAGATGCCGAAGTCTAAATCGGATGCTACATTAGGAAGTGCGATGGTATACTTGGAAGCAACTTCATTGAGGACAGTCTTGTCGTCGCATCCTAAAGCAGCCGTAATTTCATTTCCCAGTTTGCCGGTAGAGGTGTTGGCCACCATTGAAAGCAGCACATCGGCACTGACAGGGGAGACCACATAATTGTCCTCTCCCAATTGCGCATCGGCCTCTATCCAGAAATTGTTCATGAAAGGAATGCTTGCTTCAGCGGCTCGACTCTGTTCGGGCGAGAACTCGTATGTTATCGGTGAATCGGGAATCGGGTCTGTCTTTGACTCCGGAGCATCTTCTGCTGAGTTGCTGCAGCTCCCGAAGAATAGTCCGAGAAGTGCAGTAAATAGAAATGATACTTGTTTCATGATTCAGTTATTTGTTGATGTTTATTGACCCAATCTTATCTTACAAGATAGAATTTGGTATAATATTGATAATCTCTGTTCATAGACGGGTTGGTAGAGCCCGGATCATATTGATATCCATCATTAGGATTATAGCAATCCAAGAAGAAATAGCCGTTGCACGTTCCGTTCCAGCCCCAGTTGAAATGAAGCATCTTTTTCATCTCAAACTGAGAGTTTATAAGTCTCCAGTCGCCTTCCAACGTATCAGGCGCATAGTTTCTGTACGTTTTTTCGACAATCGATAGTACCATATAACCATCTGTTATCCAACAGTGACCATATATTTGCGATTGTTCATCTATTCTGAAGCCTTCTGTAATAGCCACGCCATTTTTTAAGCCTGAGATAAGAGAGTTGTCGGGAGCGCTGAATGTCGATACGCTAATGTTAGGGACTAATTCTTGAAGATAATTGACTGCTCTTAAGGTTTTTGCACCAGTTGCATCGGGCATGTAATTAGCGTTTATCTGGTACCCTATCTGTCTTACCACCCTTCCGAGATTTGAATGAGTGTATTGGTCTGCGGGACAATCTTCAGCATCAGGAAGGTCTAACCCGTACCATTCATCGGGCCAAACATCAGAATGACGTCTGAAATGACTCTTCATGGCAGCCCAATCAAAATATGCCGATGTTAAATCTTTTTCAGGAAATGAAAATTGCATGGATGCCGGCGCATTCAGATGACTCATGGCCATGGCTGTTGCCAAAGGTACGCAACCACAAATTCCGTTGGGGCAATATACGCCGAATTCCTCCATTTGCCCCCATTGTGTTGCGATATGAGGACCATATATATTGGTGAGATTATATTCTCTTTCGACTTTGGTGTTTAACCAGCAGAATGCCGAGTCACCAATGTTGGGCTTAGAGGAAATTCGGGACTGGGCTCTATTGACGAACTCATTGAAACCGTCGACTTGTGCAGTTTCCTCAGGATTGTAATCGCCGCTTTCAATTACGGCGAGCAAGTCGTCGGAGCCTTTGAGTGCTCCAACAAGAGCAAAGCCCTGTTCCTCGCCATAATTAACGACCTGGATTAGAGTATCGCATACTCCTCGGGAGTTATGAGTTACTATGGGCGTGATAGTTATTGAATTCAGCCCGCGTGAGTTACTATGGTTGAAAGGCGTCCCGTTCAATAATTCATACCCTTGAACTGCGATATTGATTAGCTCTGCATCACTGCGAAATTTAGAATGTTCAGCAGCGATGTTCTCTTGGGGAGTTAAGTCAGGCTCTCCCATATCAGCACATGAGAATAGCCCGGTACCAGCCATGAGGAACAAGATGTAGATTGTTTTTTTCATGATTTATTATTATTTAAGGAAAGTACATTCTGGAATTTTTGTCAAAAATAGGACTTGTATAGGTAAAAATCAAGAAAATACACATAAATAATGTTAAATTGCGAATAATATTCTGCGCTTGGTTCACAACTACACTTTTTACATCTTTACCGAACGGGTGCAGCGACTTGTTCTTTTACAAGTTTTCGGATGCTACTATTTGCCGGAAGATAAAAAAATGCTAATTTTGCAGTGGATTCAAGTCCGAGATTATCAACTTACTTTTCTAACCAATCTAATATCAAACTTTTAGTCTGATGAAAAAGATTCAAAGGTGGATTGCCGCAGCGATGTGCGCAGTCGCCGCCCTGCCAGGTATGGCAGGAACCTTCGTCGGAGACCGAACGGATTTCCGCGACGAGACTATCTACTTCGCCATGACCACGCGTTTCTACGACGGCGACCCGACCAACAACGTCTGCGGCTGGGACCATCAGGACGTGCAGATCGCCAACAACGACCCCGACTGGCGAGGCGACTTCAAGGGCCTCATCGAGAAGCTCGACTACATCAAGGCTCTCGGTTTCACGGCAATCTGGATTACCCCTGTAGTGCAGAACTCCTCCGGCACCGATTTCCACGGCTATCACGCCATGGACTTCAGCAAAGTTGACCTCCGCTATGAGAGCCGCACCGGCTGGGGCGCTTCGGAGGACGTCAGGTTCCAGGACCTCATCGACGCCGTGCATGCCCGCGGCATGAAGATTATCCTGGACATCGTCCTCAACCACACCGGCAACTTCGGCGAGGAACACTTCGCCCAGCTCTTCACCCGCAGCCAGGAAATCCGCAACCAGGCAAACATCAGCGCCTGCATGATTCCCAACTACGACAAACTGCCCGCCAACTACAACGAGCTCCCCGGCGACAAGCAGTACCAGGCCCGCTTCCCCTATCTGAAGAACACCGACGGCACCAACAAGGACAGCCACAACTACTGGCACCACGTAGGCACCGGCTGGAACTGGGACTATCCCAACCGCTGGTGGGGCCAGATCGCAGGCGACTGCGTCGACCTCAACACGGAGAACCCCGCCGTAAGCGAATATCTGGTACAGTGCTACGGCAAGTTCATCGAGATGGGCGTCGACGGATTCCGCATCGACACCACCGGCCACATCTCCCGCCTGACCTTCAACACCTCCTTCATACCCCAGTTCCTTGCCCTGGGCGAGGCCAACAAGAGCAAGCGCCTCAACGGAGCGCCCTTCTTCATGTTCGGCGAGTGCTGCGCCCGCTTCAGCGACGTGACTTACCGCGACCAGCCCAACCTCTCCAGCTACTTCTATACCTGGAAGAGCCCCGAGGACCTGGTGGCCCAGTGGAACACCGACCCGACATTCTGGGACAACATCTTCATCAAGGAAGGCCAGGACGACCTTCGCCCCGGCAACATGGCCCTGTGCGAGGCCGAGCCCAGCGTAAAGCGCGAGAGCCAGAACGTGTTCATGCGCAACGGACAGTGGCACGAGCCCGACTACTCGGACTACAGCGGCTTCAGCATCATCGACTTCCCGATGCACTATAACTTCAACAACGCCGGCGCCGCCGTCAATGTGGCCAAGAGCGGCGACAAGTACTACAACGACGCCTCCTTCAACGTAGTCTACGTCGATTCCCACGACTACTGCCCCGGACCCAACGACGGCACCCGCTTCAACGGAGGCACCGCCCAGTGGGCCGAGAACCTCTCGCTGATGTTCACCTTCCGCGGAATCCCCTGTATCTACTACGGTTCCGAGGTCGAGTTCCAGGCAGGCAAGAAAGTCGACGCCGGAGGCACCTCGATGCCCGTCAAGGATTCCGGCCGCGCATACTTCGGCACATACCTCGAAGGCAATGTCAGCGCCAGCGACTTCGGCGAGTACACCGCCAGCGGCAACGCCGCCGCCACCCTCGGCGGCGACCTGAGCCAGCACATAATCCGCCTTAACAAAATACGCGCCGCCGTGCCCGCCCTGCGCAAGGGCCAGTACACCTTCGACGGCTGCTCCGCCCGCGGCGGCTACGCATTCAAGCGCGCTTACCGCGACAGCTACGCCCTGGTAGCCATCAACGGCGGCGCCACCTTCTCCAACGTTCCCGCCGGCACCTATACAGATCTCGTTACCGGCCAGACCTATCAGGGCGGGAGCTCCATCACTGTCGACGCTCCCGCCGGCAAGGGCCAGCTCCGAGTTCTCGTAAAGGACTGGACCGGCGGCAAGGTAGGCGAGGACGGCAAGTTCATCTACACGACCTCCCCCGTAAGCCACGGCGGCAATCCCTCCTTCAGCGATCCCGGCACCACGCAGTACTATACCGCCGACGATGCCGTTCCGGCAGCAGGCGTAAGCTTCAGCCCCGCCGGCGGCTCTTTCAAGACAGAGACCGTGACCGTCACCGCCTCCCTCAACCAGAGCGCCGTAAGCGGCTGGTATGAAGTCGAAGGCCAGAACCGCGTGACCCTCGCCGCCGG
>USGZ01000057.1 GCA_900554265.1 uncultured Porphyromonadaceae bacterium | reverse complement strand
GCAGTGGATATGGCACTGCCCGCTCCTGTCTTTTTTCACGCCTTTTCCTGCCGCCGTTATACTTTTTTTAGTACGCTGAGGGCTGGGGAATTGGCGGGAAAATGCTATCTTTGCAAGATAATATGCACGTACGATGAAGAATATCCGCAATTTTTGCATCATTGCCCATATAGACCACGGTAAGAGCACTCTTGCCGACCGACTTCTGGAATATACGCACACTATTGCGCCCAAGGACATGGAGGCACAGGTACTCGACGACATGGACCTGGAGCGCGAACGCGGCATTACCATCAAAAGCCACGCCATCCAGATGGACTACAATCTTGACGGCGAACAATATACCCTCAATCTTATCGACACTCCCGGACACGTCGACTTCTCCTACGAAGTATCGCGCTCCATCGCCGCCTGCGAGGGCGCGCTGCTGATTGTCGACGCCTCGCAGGGAATCCAGGCCCAGACCATTTCCAATCTCTACATGGCCATCGACAACGACCTGGAGATTATCCCTGTAATCAACAAGGTAGACCTCGATTCGGCCAAACCCGAGGAAGTCGAGGACCAGATCGTAGACCTGCTGGGCTGCGACCGCTCCGAGATTATCCGCGCCAGCGGCAAGACCGGCATCGGCATCCCGGACATTCTGAGGGCCATCGTCGAGCGCGTGCCCGCACCCAAGGGCGATTCCTCGGCACCCCTGCAGGCCCTGATTTTCGACTCGGTCTTCAACCCCTTCCGCGGCATCATAGCTTACTTCAAAATCGTCAACGGCACCATCCGCAAGGACGATTTCGTGAAGTTCGTGGCCACGGGCAAGGAATACCACGCCGACGAAATCGGCGTTCTCAAGCTCGACCTGCAGCCCCGCAAGGAGCTCAGCGCCGGCAACGTCGGCTACATCATCTCCGGCATCAAGAGCAGCCGCGAGGTGCGCGTGGGCGACACCATAACCCACGTCGAGCGTCCCGGCAGCGCAATCGACGGTTTCGAGGAGGTCAAGCCGATGGTGTTCGCGGGCGTCTACCCCATCGAGACCGAGGACTTCGAGAACCTACGCACCTCCCTGGAGAAACTCCAGCTCAACGATGCCTCGCTTACCTTCGTGCCCGAATCGTCGGCGGCCCTGGGCTTCGGCTTCCGCTGCGGTTTCCTCGGGTTGCTGCACATGGAAATCGTCCAGGAGCGCCTGGGCCGCGAGTTCGACATGGACGTTATCACGACCGTGCCTAACGTTTCCTACAAGGTCTACGACAAGAAAGGCGAGATGACCGAGGTCCACAACCCCTCCGGCCTCCCCGACCCGACATCCATCGAACACATCGAGGAGCCATACATCCGCGCCAGCATAATCACCACCGCCGAGTTCATCGGCCCGATCATGACCCTCTGCCTGGGCAAGCGCGGAGAGCTGGTCAAGCAGGAGTACATCTCGGGAAACCGTATGGAGCTGACCTTCGACATGCCCCTTGGCGAAATCGTGATTGACTTCTACGACAAGCTGAAGAGCATCTCCAAGGGCTACGCCTCCTTCGACTACCACATCCACGACTACCGTCCGAGCCAGCTGGTGAAGCTCGACATCCTGCTCAACGGCGAGAGCGTCGACGCACTGTCGACGCTGACACACGTCGACAACGCCGTTTCCTTCGGGCGCCGCATGTGCGAGAAGCTCAAGGAGCTGATACCGCGGCAGCAGTTCGACATCGCAATCCAGGCGGCCATAGGCGCCAAAATCATAGCGCGCGAGACCATCAAGGCCGTCCGCAAGGACGTGACGGCCAAGTGCTACGGCGGCGATATCTCCCGCAAGCGCAAGCTCCTGGAGAAGCAGAAGCAGGGCAAAAAGCGCATGAAGCAGATCGGTCGCGTCGAAGTGCCTCAGAAAGCCTTCCTGGCCGTGCTGAAGCTCGACTGATTTCCTCTGTCCGACCTTAAACAAATCCCTGAAATAAACCTGTAATTACAATTATCCGATATGGCGAAGCTTCAGTTATACATGGCTATGGCCAAGTCGCGCGAGGGCTACAAGAGCCTGGTGAATTTCAATCCCGCGGAGGATGTGCGCCGCCATGTCGGCGACTTCCGCAGCGCCCTGGACGACATCGACTACGACGCCGACAGCATCAACGTGTTCTACCTTGTGGCCTACCGCGAGGGCGGCGTGCTGGTGACCCTGCTGCGCACACTCCTCGGCCGCCACGGCGACCACCTGGCCGCTTCGGTGTTCATCCCGGGCGACATCGAAATCGGCGATGACGAGATTCTCGACGTCCTCGACAGCCTGCGCGAGAAAATCTGCCAGACTACCATGGACAACGCCGACATCGCCGCCCTGCGCAACCTGTTCGCCACAGACTACCCGCAGGCCGGGGAAAGCGTGGCTATACTCGAGTCCGAGGGCCGCGACTTCGCCTGTGTGCGCCTCGGTGGCGGCAACCCTTCCTTCGAGGACTATGTCCGCAACGAATTCTATCTCCCTGCCTTCGCCGCCTACGCCGGTGTGCTTATGGTCGAAGCCGACGACGACGTCCGCATCAAATCCGAAGTCAAGGACATAACTCCCGCCTCCGTACCCGCCCTGGTCACCCTGGCGCCTCCGGAGCCCACGGGCGAAGGCTTCGCGCCTTATATCTACGGCAAGCCCTTCGACCGGGCCTACCTTGTGCCCCTGGGCGAGCCCCTGAAAATCGAGTGGCGTCACGGCGGCTTCAAATCCATCGGCCAGACTATTGTGCCGGACCGCGAGAATTTCCCCGTCGTGGCTCCCGGAACCGACGAGTCCTCGAAGATGCTGTCCCGATCCTCGTTCTATATCACTGCCCAGCGCTCCGGCGAGGCCATCGAGGACTGCGAGATTACTGTGAACGGCTGCCCTCTGGACAAGCCCGTGCCCTTTACCTGGGATGAGCTGAGCCATGCGGAGGTTAGCGTCAGCGCCAAGGGTTTCTTCACCTATTCGGGACATATGGACCTTACCTCGACGACGCAGGCTCTCATACAGCTCAAGGAACTGCGCAAGGTCTACCGCTTCGACCTGCCGCTGAACACCCCTGAGCCTGTCGATTCGGCGCATTTCACCATCCAGTGCAAGCGCGCCCTGGCTGACTGTCCCGTCGAGGGCTATACCGTTGCCGGCGACGGCCTCAAGGAAGGCTCCACATACACCAACAATCTGATTTATAACGGCACGGGCGGCAAGTTTCCGCTGTGGAAAACCCTGGCCGTCGGTGCCGGGTGCCTTCTGACCGGTTTCATTGCGGGATGGCTCTGCTCGGGAAGCGGCGAAACCTCCGAGGAAATACAAGTGACCGTCAGCGAGGAGGAACCTGAGGAAGTGCCCGTGCCTACGGTCACGGCAACGGCCGTGATTCCGCCCTCCCAGGCCACTGTCGTCCCGCAGGAAACTCCAGCCGAACCCGCCGCGGAACAAGCCCCAGCAGCCGATACACCCGAAAATCCCGCTCCCGCGGCACAGACTCAGCCGGCGCAGACCCCGGCGGACTACAGCGCCGCCGTGGCTTACCTGGACGCCAACAAGAAATGGAACCGTGAGCGCATGGAGGCCATCCCCGGACTCGCAGGCCTCTTCGACGCCATCAACACATACAACTTCGACGAGCTCCGGACCGTCTGGGCGCCCCGGCTCAGGGAATCGTCGCGCTTCGCCGACCTGATGCGCAGCGTCGAAGGTTCCCGCTCCAAACGCGACCCGCGTACAGGCGCCCACAATCCGACTTACCTCCGGCCTGGCGACAACGAGTTTTCCGTCTTCGGCTACCGCTGCTGGATTGATCCCTGATTAACCCCGATACATAACCATATATCATACTCTACACATGAAACACATACTTGCGGCCACACTCCTGGCGCTGGCACTCCCGGCCATGGGCGCCGAAAGTTCCGCAACCGGCACGACCGCCGAAGGCCGCTCCGTGAGCGCCACGCTCGTGGCTCCCGGCATCGTCAAGGTCGTGAATACCCCCGTGGGCGACGCCGAGCCGGCCGCTCAGACCGTACTCCCCGTCAGCTCCGAAAATACCGGTAGCGCCATAACCCTGACCGTCAGCCCCGAAGGCGTGCTGACAATCGCCGACAGCGCTGCCGGCGTGACCCTTACCGACTCCGGCGAGCGTCCCGCGGCCGACGGCAAATACACCATCCGCCTGAGCGTGTCCGGCGACGGCTCCTTCTACGGCGGCGGCGAACGCGGCCACAAGGTCAATCTCCGCGGCGACACGCTGGTGAACTACAACCGCCAGAACTACGGCTACACCGGCAGCGACCCGCGCACGCGCCAGATGAACATCACCATGCCCCTGGTACTCAGTTCCGACGGCTACGCGCTGCTTTTCGACGATTTCGCAGCCTCGACCACAATACTCGGAAATACGGTGACCTACACTACCGAGGCACCCGTACCGGTGACTTACTACTACGTCTCCGGTCCCTCGCTGGCCCAGCTGACGCGGAATCTCACCGCACTTACGGGGCGCCAGCCCCTGCCGCCGGTATGGGCTCTGGGCTATATCAACTCCAAATACGGCTACAAGACCCCTGAGGAGACCATCGCCACAGTCGACTCGATAAAAGGCCTGGGCTATCCCCTGGATGCCACAGTACTGGACCTGTACTGGTTCGGCAAGGAGCAGGATATGGGATATCTGGACTGGGACCTCGAAAACTGGCCAGACCCCGCCGGCATGATGAGCCGGCTCAAGGACCGCGGCGTGCATCTTATCGCCGTGACAGAGCCTTACATCCTCACCAACGGCCGCGCCGTAGATAACTTCAACTTCATGAAGGCCGACTCGATGCTCGTGCGCACCGCCGAGGGCGACACGCATCCCATTACGATATGGGTCGGCGAGGGCGGTATGCTTGACGTCGCCAATCCCGTCACGCGCCAGTGGATGACCGATCGCTACCGCAAGCTCACGGACATGGGCATGAGCGGCTGGTGGGGCGACCTGGGCGAACCCGAAGTACATCCCGAGACGGGCTACCACGCCAACGGCCTCACAGCCCGCCAGTACCACAACCGATACGGCAACGACTGGGCCTCCATAATCAGCGACCTCTTCGCAGAGCAGTATCCCGACACGCGCCTTATGACTCTCATGCGCGGCGGCACAACCGGCCTGCAGCGCCAGAGCGTATTCCCCTGGACTACGGACGTATCGCGCTCCTGGGGCGGTCTGGAGCCGCAGATCCGCATCATGCTGCACTCCGGCCTCAGCGGCCTGGGCTACATGAGCAGCGACCTGGGCGGTTTCGCCGTCGACCAGAACAATCCCTACCTCCCCGAACTCTACCTGCGCTGGCTCGAAGCGGGTCTCTTCACGCCCGTGTTCCGCACGCACTCGCAGCAGTTCGCCGAAGTTTTCAACTATCCGCAGTACCACGACACCCTCCTGAAGCTCATCCGCGAGCGCTATCGCTGGCTACCCTACAACTACACCCTGGCCTTCGAGAACGCCACCCAGGGCTGGCCTCTGGCGCGCCCCATAGATTTCTTCGATGGTTCCGACGGCGCCCTGGACGAGTATTTCGCAACTGAATATCTCTGGGGCAGGGACGTCCTCGTAGCTCCCGTCATAACCGAGGGCGCCGACTCGCGCGAAGTCTATTTCCCCGTCGGTTCGGACTGGATCAACGCCAACGACACCCGCGAAATATACCGCGGCGGCACAACGGCACGCATCGCCGCTCCCCTGGACGTGCTTCCCTACTTCTTCCGCGCGGGCAGTCTGATTCCGAGCGCCGACTATCTCATGGAGAACACCGGAGAATATCGCTCCGACGAGTTCACCATAAATTACTACCCGGGCCCGGACGCCACGGCAGTGCTTTTCGACGACAATCACCTCTCGCCCGCGAGCATCGCCGACGGCCAGTACCGCCTGCTGAAATTCGCCACCCGTACCGATGCCGGAGGCGCCGAAATCGCAATTGCCTCCACGGGCAGTTTCCCCGGCGCGCCGCTGAGCGTACGCCTCAATTTCAAGGTCAACTGCCTGACGGCTCCGGCTGCAGTCTCTCTCAACGGGACGCCTCTCACCTGCACCTTCGACGGTGCGGCACGCACGGTCGAGTTTACCGTCAATTACGTATGCGGCGCTGAGGCAATAGTTAAAATCGAATATAACAAATAATTGATACCCAGCACATATGTTTTCCGGAATAGTAGAAGAAGCCGCACCTGTCGTAGCAATCGAACATAATGGCGGCAACGTCGACCTCACCATCCGTCCGACTTTCGCCGACGAACTGCGCATCGATCAGTCCGTGGCCCATAACGGCGTATGCCTTACCGTCGTCGCCATCAACCCCGACGGCACATACCGCGTGACGGCAATCCGCGAGACCCTGGACCGCAGCAATCTCGGCCAGCTCCTACCCGGCGACCGCGTCAATCTCGAGCGCTGCATGATGATAAACGGACGCCTCGACGGCCATATCGTGCAGGGGCACGTCGACACCACCGCCGAGTGCGTAGCCCTCGAGGACGCCGACGGCAGCACTTACTACACGTTCAAGTACCACGTCGACCCGGAAATGGCCCTCAAGGGCTATATGACGGTCGAGAAAGGCTCCGTGGCCGTCAACGGCGTGAGCCTCACCGTATGCGACAGCGGCGTCGACAGCTTCCGCGTGGCCATCATCCCCTACACCAAGGAGCACACCAACTTCGGCGACATCCGCGTAGGCACCCGCGTCAACCTCGAGTTCGACATCATCGGCAAGTACCTCGCCCGCATGACCGAACTCCGCGACCTCCTGTAATCCCCCTCCCGGCGGCCATGGAGCGCCTGATGCAATACGTCTGGCAACACAGGCTCTGGCTGGCGTGCGATATGCGCACCACGGCCGGAGAACCGGTCGACGTGCTGGACACCGGGCTGCTCAATACCAACGCCGGACCTGATTTCTTCAACGCCAAAATCCGCATTGCCGACCGTACCTGGGTCGGCAATGTGGAAATCCATGTCCGCGCCAGCGACTGGCACCGCCATGGCCACGATTCCGACCATGCCTACGATTCGGTGATTCTGCACGTCGTAGGCGAAGCCGATACCCAGATATGCCGCCCGGACGGACAGCCGATTCCAACCGTCGTGCTGCCCTGCGCGCCGGATTTCCACAAACGCCACGCCGACCTGGTCAACCGCCCGCTCGAGAACCTCGCATGCGCGGCGGAAATCCCCTCCGTCCACAAAATTTACCTGTCCGACTGGATTCAGTCGCTGGCTTTCGAACGGCTGCAGAACAAGGCGCAGCGTATCCATGACCTCGCAGGTTCCGAAGGGGGCGACTGGAGCTACGCCGTGTGGGTCACTCTCGCCCGCGCCCTCGGTTTCGGCACCAATGCCGAGCCCTTCGAACGCCTTGCGCTGAGCCTGCCGCTGCGTACCCTCCGAAAACATGCCGACTCGCTGCTCTCGGTCGAAAGCCTCATCTTCGGCATGGCCGGATTCCTTGACGACGCGCCGCAGGAGCTCTACCCGCAGCGCATGCTCGCGGAATACCGGTTCCTTGCCGCTAAATTCGCTCTGAAGCAGCCTTCGTGGCTCGGATGGAAGATGGCCCGCATGAGGCCCGCGAACTTCCCACATCGCCGTTTAGCCACTCTGGCGGCCATCGTTCACCAAGGCTTCACTCCTGGTTATAAAATATTCGATGTCCACACCCTCGAGCAGGCACGCGAACTGTTCGATGTTATCCTGGAAGGCTACTGGGCCACGCGCTATCAGTTCGGCGCGGACGCCGCTCCCTCGTCGCGCGCCTTCTCCCCGGCTTCCCTGGACGGTCTTGTTATAAACGTAGTCGCTCCCGCACTTTTCGCCTACGGAAGCACATATGGCCGCGGAGACATGACCGCTACGGCAATCGAACTCCTCCAGCGTATACCCGCCGAAAACAACAAGATAGTACGCCTCTTCTCCGATGCCGGCATCGAGGTTCCCGATGCCTTCACCAGCCAGGCACTCATCGAAGCCCGCCGCCAGTACTGCCAGCAGCGCAAATGCCTCTACTGCCGCCTCGGCCACCGTCTCCTGACCCTCCGCGCCAAACCATAATTTGTTCAATGCGCAGAATCCTCAGCGGCCCCACTCTCAAGCCCGCTTGCCGCAAAGCCCAAGCAGCCCCTGGGCGCCTTCGGTCTGCTTATCCCTAAGCTCCGAAAAAAGCCAGCGGCCTTGCTTATCCGCAAGTTCAAAAAAGAAAACTCGCGCCTCTGTTTTTGCTCAAGCCCCGAAGCTTTAGCTTCGGCCGTGGCAAGGCTTCGCTGAAAAGAGCGCG
>USGZ01000056.1 GCA_900554265.1 uncultured Porphyromonadaceae bacterium | reverse complement strand
GGCCGTTCTGTCCTACAGCCCCGCCGTCGCCGCAGGCGAACCCGTAAGCTGCTCCACGACTGTCGACTTCACATTCAACACCGACGTGGATACCGAATCCTTCGAGAACGCTTTCCATATCACTCCGGCCGTCGAAGGCTACTTCGAGTACAAGGACTCCTACACCAAGGCCAGCTTCATACCGTCCATATCACTCGAGGCCGACGTGACATACACCGTGACGCTGGACGCCACGGCAAAGCACACCGACCCCGACTTCGACCATCCGCAGATGGAAGCTCCACTGAGCTTCAGCTTCGCCACCAGCAGCCGCAACCGCATGGAACTCGTCGACTATTTCCCGAAGGACGGCGGCCAGGTACATACCGTCAGCCCGACTCTTGAATTCCGCTTCGACAGCAACGTCGATCCCGACAACGCCTACGACGCCCTTACCGTAAAGGACAGCCAGGGCAAGACGCTGACAATGAACAAGCGCACCACCAAGTTCAACAAGCTCAGCAACGGCTACGGCAACATCGTCTATGGCGTCAACGGAAACCTTACCGAGGGCGAGACATATTCCCTCGAGCTTTCCACCATCCTGCGCGACCGCGAGAATCTTCCTCTCGCAGAGCCTGTAAGCATCAGCTTCTCGGCAGTCGACGTTACCAAGGGACTCGAGGAGGGCACCGTTATCGAGGACTTCGAGGAGAGCGGCATCCGCTTCGCCTACGACGAGGAACGCAGTACCGGTATCGGCAACACCAAGCCCAATGCCGTGCGCTCCACCAGCGACAAGCTCCTCGGCAGGGCTTCCGGCAAGTTCACCTACAAGTTCATCGACAACCGCGGGGGCGACATCACCTGGAAGTACACCGGCGAAAGCGAACACTTCAACACCAACGAGCGTCTGAGCGTGTTCATCAACGGCGACTTCAACAGCCACCGCCTCTATGCCATCCTTACTTCCGGAACCGATACCAAGTACGTCGACCTCGGCATCGTCGACTTCCTCGGCTGGCAGAGACGCGAAGCCGTGCTGGATATGCTCGATCCTTCGTATCCGTATCAGCTCGGTGGCTTCCGTCTGGTTCAGGAAACGAGCCCCATCACCCAGCAGGGCACTTTCTGCATCGACCAGATTACCCGTCTGAGCGACAATTCCGGCGTCGACGACATCGAACTGGGCGGCAACGCCGTCAGCGTCAGCACGGAGAACGGCATCCTGCACGTGAGCGCACCCGCGGCAATCCGTCGCCTTGAGCTCTACACCGCTTCCGGCCTGCTTGTAATGGCTGCCGACAACGCCGACAGCCTTACCCTCGGCGCGACATCGCCCGGCATCTACCTGCTGCGCGTAAGCACCGCCGACGGCACTACGAGCATCAAGCTCCCCGTCCGCTGACCGCCGACTCTCACTAAAACATCAGCCGCAAATCCCTTTGCAGGATTTGCGGCTGAGTTTTTTCTGACGGATTGAAAATTATTGGAGTAACTGGAGCTAATGAAACAACTCGCTTGGGCTCAGCTAATTGGACTCGTTGGACGAATTAGTCTGATTTCCCCGCGCCTGGCCTAATTCCCTTGCGCTATGCTTACTCCCCCAATGTTCTCCAGCCTTGGCCTCAGTGCCTGCATGGCATCCAGGGGGAGGGCCAGGGTCATCGAGCAGGTATTGTCGAAGCTCTGGGCGGCGATTGTGGCGCCGGAGGTCTTGACCAGGCGCATCACGTCGTTCATCGCCAGGTAGGGGAAGGTGAACGTAAGCGTGGCCATCTGGCGGCGCTCGACGATTTCAGCGGCCTGGATGGCCTCGCGGGCGGCCTCGCGGTAGGCGGAGATAAGTCCCGAGGTGCCGAGCTTGATGCCGCCGAAATAGCGGACAACCACGATTACGATATCCGTCAGTCCGAATGAGTTGATCTGCCCGAGAATTGGTTTGCCGGCGGTGCCGGAAGGTTCGCCGTTGTCGGAACTCTGGTATTCGGTCCGGTTAGGACCGACCATATAGGCCCAGCAGACATGACGGGCGTCGTGGTACTTGTTGGCGTAGGCCGCGATTGTGGCTTTCGCCTCCGCGGCGTCGGACGCAGGGCAGGCGAAAGCCAGAAAACGGCTCATTTTCTCGGTATAGCGCCCCTCGGAGGGAGCGACGATTGTCAGATAACTGTCGGCCATCAATACTGGTGGTGTTCGTCGGCGAGTTCTTTCCCGGTGATGGGCTTGGCGTTCATGCGGTTCCATACGTAGGCGACGTAAGCGAGCACGAACGGAATGAACAGCGATACCCAGCTCATGGTTCTGAGCGTGAACAGCGAGGAGGAACTATTTGCGATGCCGAGCGACGACTGCGGGTCGAGCGTCGAGGGCAGATACGCCGTATCAGCCCAGCCGGCGATGAGGAAAACCACTACTATCACCCCTACCACTCCGAAGCCTGCGAACCAGATGCCGCCGCGCCAGGTCTTGCTCCAGGCCGTGCGGAAGACGGCATAAAGTACGGCAACCACGCCGAGCAGGAAGATTACGGCCAGCGGCCACATCGACAGCAGGTTGTGGAGATAGATATTTTCCTCGGCGACGAATTCGGCTCCGTTCCACCGGTAGCCGCCCTGGCAGAGCAATACTGCGGTGAAAGCCACGAAGAGGACGGCGAAGACAAGGCCGTTGACGAGAACGCTGCGGCGCATACGTGCGCTGAAGCTCTCGCCGGCGGAGATGTTGTTGACGAAGTACATTGCTCCGAGCGTGCGTGCCAGGAACAGAAGGGTCAGGCCGAGAAGAATGTTCTTCCAGCATATTATCGCCTCGAGGCCGCGCGTAGGCGCCCATTGTGAGATTACCGGCGAGGCGGCGTCGAGAATGTTGGTACGCCCTACGGTGAACTCTCCGCCGAAAAAGAACATGCCGACGGCCACCCCGAGGAGGAAACAGCCGGCGACGCCATTGATGAGCAGACACGCGTCGTAGAGGCGGGTACCGTAGACGTTCCCTTTCTTGCGGCGGAACTCATAGCTGAAAGCCTGAATTATGAAACTCAGCAGAATGAGCATCCAGAGCCAGTAGGCACCTCCGAAGCTGGTGCTGTAGAACAGAGGAAAGGAGGCGAAGAAAGCTCCGCCGAAGAGTACGAGAGTCGTGTAGGTCAGTTCCCATTTGCGGCCCAGCGAGTTGACCATCAGCTGACGGTCGTCGGCGGAATTTTTGCCGTAAAGCATCGTCTGGCCTCCCTGGACGAAGAGGAGGAACACCAGGATAGCGCCGACTACGGCGATCAGCAGCCACCAGTAGGCTTGCAGGTTTGCGATGTTTTCCATAATCTTGCGCTAATTCTTGTCGTTGTTTTCAATATCGGTTTTCGAAGCCGAGGAAATATAGCGGACCATGATGCTGATTTCAGCGATGAGAAGTCCTGTGAATATGGCCGTAAATATCCAGAAGGTGGTCTGGACGGCGCCGACGGTGATGTCGGAGATGGCGGCATTGGTCGGAAGGAGATTCTGGATTACCCAGGGCTGACGTCCCACTTCGGCCACTATCCAGCCGCACTGGCTGACAATATACACGAGTGCCAGCGAGAGCATGCCTGCCCATTGGAGCCAGCCCCGGCCGAGGACGGTCGTACGGCGGTAGCAGACATAAAGCAAGACCAGGAAGAGGAGCAGCAGCAGTCCGCCCCCGAGTACCATGATATGGAAGGAGTAGAAAGTGGTATGTACCGGCGGAATGGCATCGGCCGGGCTGTCGAGGTAGCCGTAGCCATAGTACGGGAAGGCCTGGGCTATGGCCTGGGCGCTCTCCCGCATGGCGATGCTGTCGCGCTCCCTGACGGCTACGTTGTAGGCTGCGACGGCGGCGATGGCGTCCTTGCCGATTGCCATACGTTCAAGATAGGAAGGCGTATCGGCTATGGTGCCGTCGTCGGAGCGTTCGAAGCCGTCGAGCAGGTCGTTGATGCCGGGAACATAGCTGTTCATATTGCCGTCTACGAGCACGCTCAGGCCGTAGGGAATCGAGATGTCGAAGAGCATCGGGTCCTGACCTTCTTCAATGGCACTCCCGGTCCTCATGATTCCGAAGCCGACAAGGGGCTGGGAGTCGCCGCCGTTGTAGAGGCCTTCCATGGCGGCGAGCTTCATGGGCTGAACGCGGGCTACGGTCTGTGCCGAGCCGTGGCCGGTCCAGAAGGTGAGAAGTATGCCGGCGAGACCTACCCAGGCCGCAATCTTAAGCGACTTGCCGCAGAGGTCGGCATTGCGCTTGCGCCGAAGCATCCAGCAGCTTACGGCAACGACGAACACGGCGCCGAGTGTCCAGCCGCTGAATACGGTGTGCAAGAACTTGTTGACAGCAACGTCGTTGAAAGCGACCTCCCAGAAATCGGTCATCACATTTCGCATCTGGTCGGGGTCGAAGGTCATGCCTACGGGATTCTGCATCCAGCTGTTGGCCACCAGAATCCAGTAAGCTGAAAGGGTAACGCCGGCCATCGTGAGCCATGTCGAAGCGAGATGGAACCTGCGGCTCACCTTGTTCCAGCCGAAGAACATAACGGCCGTGAAAGTCGCCTCAAGGAAGAAGGCCACAATGCCTTCTATGGCGAGGGGAGCGCCGAAGATGTCGCCGACAAACCAGCTGTAATTACTCCAGTTGGTTCCGAACTCGAATTCCAGAATCAGTCCGGTAGCCACACCGCAGGCGAAGTTGATGCCGAAGAGGGTCATCCAGAATTTGGTGATGTTTTTCCAGCGGTTGTCGCCGGTACGGACATAGATGCTCTCCATAATGGCCACAATCAGGCCAAGGCCGATGGTGAGCGGTACAAACAGCCAGTGGTACATGGCCGTAAGGGCGAACTGCGCCCTGGACCAGTCGACCACACCAATTAAATCGTTCATTGGTAAAGTATTAGTTATAAGGATTTGTTCTCGAAGGATTTGTCAGCGCCTCCCGGACGGCAGCCGCGCGGTCGGCATCGTTGTCGTACCGCGTGTGCAGCAGGTCGGGGAAAAAGAAAAGTTTCAGAACCAGGAAGAAGAGCACGAGTTTGACAAGTATCAGCGCCCATAGCTTGCGGCCTACCGTCATGCCGCGAAAGCCTTCGGCATAGAAATTCCATACCGATGCAATCGCACGCACTGCCCTGTTCATATACCGGTTTAAATTTTAAATGTGAAAACGGCACCGGAAGCAGGTTCTGCTCCGGTGCCGTCTGTAAGTTCGTCAGCTGCGGGAATTCGCCTGGGCCTGGGCTTCGGCCTGCTGAATCATCTGCTGGTTGGCGGATATGTAGATTTCAACGCGCCGGTTCTGGGCTCGGCCTTCGGGGGTGTCGTTGGAAGCGACATAGTCGGCCATCGGCACACCCTGGGCGGAAAGACGGGAAGGCGAAACGCCGGAGTTGGCCAGATAGGTGAGCACGGCGTCGGCACGCTGGCCGGAGAGGCGCTCATTTACGGCGTAACTGCCGGTATTGTCCGTAAAGCCGTAGATCTGCACGTTGGTGTCCGGATTCTCGCGCAGCGAGGCGGCGAAGCGGCTGAGGTCCGTCTGGGCCTGCGGGCTGAGGTTATACTTGCCCGTATTGAACAGGATACCGCCGTCGAAGGTAACCTTGATGGCCTGGAGACCGTTCTGGTCGGTGGTTTTCTCTACCTTGGCCTGATTGCCGAGCGACTGCTCGAGCTGGGCCTGCTGCTGGTCCATCTTGTGGCCGATCAGAGCACCGGCGCCGGCACCTACTGCCGCACCTATGGCACTGCCGATACCGGCACCTTTGCCTCCGCCGATAAGCGCGCCTAAACCTGCGCCGAGAGCGGCACCACCGCCACCGCCGATGAGGGCACCCTTACCTGTCTGTGTCATCGAGGAGCAGGAGGTCTGTCCTACCAGAAGGCTGCCTGCCACTACTGCTATACATGCAATTTTCAGTAATTTCATTGCTTTCGATTTTATGTTAGTAATTTCTTTCCAAAACAAATACGGCGCTTATGAAGTTTATTCGCACTATATTTTTACAAATATAATAACAAAAACTCCAATCTGCAAAAATTTATTTGCCGCGCCGCCTTATTCAGGATTAAATCACGGCACTGTCAGTTCTGAAAGCGCCCGCTTCGGAACGTGATGGACCGCATCGGGAGTGCGGTAGTAGCGCACGTCGCCATCGCGCATATCCTCGATTTCGACTTCATCGACAGGCCGGCCGATGGCGAGGACATAGAGAGGCTCGAGGTTCGCGGGCAAGCCGAGCGTGCGGATAAGTCCGGCGCGGTCGAAGGACTTGATTATGCAGCATCCCAGACCCAGCGAGACGGCCGCGAGGGTCAGCGCCTCAAGCTGGAGTCCGTCGTCGCACATGCAGTCCTGCGCAAGATTGCGGTCGAGACACTGGACGAGGTATGCCGCAGGTCTTTCGTTTTCCTCCGGACCGTCCCAGTCCCTGAGATAGCCGGCCCATACGAGCAGCGTAAAGACGCGGGCGCATTCGCCGGGCGCGAACACTCTGCGGTACTTCAGCGGCTGCATGTTTCGCCCCGAGGCGCAGAAGCGTGCGGCCTCTATAATTCTGTCGAGCTCGCCGGGAGTAACCCTGTACGACTGGTCGAAGCGCCTGTAAGAGCGGTTGCGACGCATCAAATCAATCAATTCCTTATATTCCATAGTGTTATCCAAGGGCATTATAAATCACAGGGGGGTGTTGCAAAATCCAATGTTTAGCCCGCCCGTGCGTCCGTTGATTATCAATGCTTTGCGAGCGGACGCACGAGCCGTGCGTCCCTACATATCGCGGTTTTGCGGCACCCTCACGCAAATATACAAAAAAATCCGCGGATTCCAAAAAGGAGTCTGCGGATTTTAAGAAAAAGAGTGTCCGATATGAGATTCGAACTCACACAGGCTTTCGCCCACTACCCCCTCAAAGTAGCGTGTCTACCAATTCCACCAACCGGACAAACGAGACTTGGATTAGAGCGAAAAACGGGACTCGAACCCGCGACCCCGACCTTGGCAAGGTCGTGCTCTACCAACTGAGCTATTTTCGCAGTGGTCATTTTCGCTTTTGCGATGCAAAGTTAGGCACAATTTTCGGACTGACCAAATTTTCCGGGAAGTTTTTTTCAAAAAAAATTAGTGCCCGTAAACAAGTTTTTGACAGTCAGCGCAAAGCGGGAAATGGCGAGTCAGCACTTTCTGAGTCAGATTTGATGGCAGACGAAGTTTTCAAACCTGCGCAGGGCCTCAGCGAGCACCGAACGCGGGCAGGCGATGTTCCAGCGCATGAAACCCTGGCCCGCGCGGCCGTACATGGTGCCGGCGTTGAGCCATAGGTCGGCCTCGCCGACAAGCCGCTCCTCGAGCGCTTCGGAGTCCATGCCGAGGCTGCGGCAGTCCATCCACACCAGGTATGTTCCCTCCAGCTCGGCCAGCGGAAACTCCGGCAAATGCTCGCGGCAATAGGCCTTCATATAATTATAGTTGCCGTATAGGTACTTCAGCAGTGCTTCGAGCCAGCCGGCACCCTCGCGATAGGCGGCCTCGCTGGCAATGACGCCGAAGGGATTGACATCGCAGACCTCGTTGTCGTTGATGGCGCGATCGATTTTGCGGCGTCGCCCGGCGTCGGCGCAGACTATATTGGCTATCTGAAGTCCGGCGATGTTGAAGGCCTTGCTCGGGGATATGCAGGTCACGGAATTGGCGAGGAACTTCTCGGAAATGGAAGCGAAGGGCGTATACCGGTGGCCGGGAAAGACCAGCTCGCAGTGGATTTCGTCGCTGACCACAATAACGCCGTTGCGCAGGCATATCTCCCCTACCCTGGTCAGTTCCTCGCGGGTCCATACTCGGCCGGTGGGATTGTGGGGATTGCAGAAAAGAAGCAGCTTCACCCGCGGGTCGGCGGCCTTGCGCTCGAGGTCGTCGAAGTCTATGGCGTAGGTATGGCCGTCGTAGGCGAGTTCTGATTCCACGGTCGCGCAGCCGTTGTTGCGGATGGAGGAAAAGAAGCAGTTGTAGACGGGCGTGAGAATCATCACGGCGTCGCCGGGTCGTGTCAGGGCCTTGATTACGGCCGAAATCGCGGGCACGACGCCGGAGGTATATATTATCCAGTCGCGGTCGATGCTCCAGCCGTGGCGCTGCGCGAACCAGTCGGTCACGGAAGAATAATAGCTGTCGCCTACGAGGGTATAGCCGAAGATTCCCTGGTCGACGCGCCGGCTCAGGGCGTCGACGATTGCCGGGGCTGTGCGGAAATCCATGTCGGCTACCCATAAAGGAAGCACATCTGCTGGAAGTCCTCTTTCTACTGCAAAATCATATTTCAGGCAGTC
>USGZ01000055.1 GCA_900554265.1 uncultured Porphyromonadaceae bacterium | reverse complement strand
GCGCGGGGCCGGCACGACCGACAACACAGACAGCATGGCCGGAGGGTCCGTCGCGCGTTCATGTATAAGGGGCGTGAGGAAAGTCCGGGCAACACAGAGCACCATATTTGCTAACGGCAAGCTATCGGCAACGGTAGAGGCAATGTGACAGAAAATTACCGCCCGCGGTCCTCGGAGCGCGGGTAAGGGTGAAAAGGCGAGGTAAGAGCTCACCGGACGCCACGGCGACATGGCGTGCCGCACACCTTATGGGTTGCAAGGTCAAGTATACCGGCAGCCGGCAGGGCCTCCGGGTCCGCCGGACGGGTTGCTCGCCCGTAATTGCCGGGGGGTAGACTGCGCACACCTGCTCCGGCAGGCAGATAAATGACGGACGGTGCCCTTCAACTCCCCGCCCCCCGCGGGCGAAAGTGGAAGGCGCCACATAACCCGGCTTATACTCCGACCATGCTTTCTTTTTTATCGCGCAATTCCCAATAACGAAGATACGCGCAATTATTTAATAAACAAGATACTATGGCAAACGACACCTGGTTCACAGTCCCTACCACGGACGACGACGGAAACACTATCATTGTCACCGGCCGCGAGGACGTCGGCAAATACCGTTCCCGCGAGCGCAACAGCATCCGCGTAGAGGTGTCGATGCCCTATACTCCCGGCGGAGAGCTCGGATTCCCCGACGACGCCACCGCCGAACTCCTCGAACAGATTACCGACGCCTTCCAGGCCGAGCTCAAGGGCAAGAATACGGCGCTGATGACCGGCATATACACCGGTGCCGGCCGCCGCGACTGGATTTTCTATACATTCAGCACCGAGGCCTTCACGGGCTTCCTCAACCGCGCCCTGGCCTCCTTCCCCCAGTTGCCCCTGGAAATCTACGCCGAGAACGACCCCGCCTGGGCCGAGTACGACGAGATGAAGACCATCGCCGCCGACGCCGTAGGCGAATAAACGGCGATGCTCCTCGCAGCCAATGCATTTCGCCGGAGTGCCGTAGCTGAATTAATTCCTTTATTACTTTTCAAGTATTGACGCCGCCAGAGCGCGGGCGCACTGGATTCCGTCGATAGCGGCGGAAACGATGCCGCCTGCGTATCCGGCTCCTTCGCCGCAGGGGTAGAGGCCCTCGAAGGCAATGTGGTGGAGCGTGTCGCCGTCGCGCGGTATGCGTACGGGCGAGGAAGTGCGCGTCTCGCAGCCGATTACGGCGGCCTCGGGCGTCAGGAAGCCGCGCTGCTTGCTGTCGAACACCTTGAATCCCTCGCGCAGACGGCGCGATACGGGTTCGGGCAGCAATTGGTCGACGCGGGCCGCAGTCAGGCCGGGAGGGTAGGAAGAGCGGGGTAGGTCCTTGCTGGGGCGGCCGGCCACGAAGTCCGTCATCCGCTGTGCGGGCGCTTTCTGCGTATGGCCCGCGGCCTCGAAAAAGCGCTTTTCGATTTTTTCCTGAAAGTGCATCATTCGCAGCTCGGGGCGCTCGCCCTCTTGCGCGGGAATGTCCTCGGGAAGCACTTCGACCACCATGCCCGAATTGGCCCACTGCGTGCCGCGGTTGGCGGGGCTCATGCCGTTGACCACAAGCAGCCCCGGTGCGCTGGCAGCGGGTATTATGAAGCCGCCCGGGCACATGCAGAAGGAATAGACTGCGCGGTCGTCGACACGCGTGAGCATCGAGTACTCGGCGGCGGGCAGGTATTTGCCCCGGCCCTCGCGCGAGTGATACTGCAGGCAGTCGATAAGGTGCTGCGGGTGTTCAAGACGTACGCCGACGGCGATTCCCTTGGCTTCGAGGCCGACGCCCTGGTCGAGCAGCATGGCGTAGACATCGCGCGCGGAGTGGCCGGTGGCAAGGATTACCGGTCCGCGCCATTCTTTGCCCGAGGCGTCGTGTACGCCGGCGATGAGGCTGCCGTCGGTCAGCAGCGCCTCGACGCGGGTGCCGAAATGTACTTCGCCCCCGCTGTTTTCGATAGTAGTGCGCATGGCCTTGATTACGGCCGGAAGTCGATCGGTGCCGATGTGTGGATGCGCGTCAACGAGTATATCCTTCTGGGCTCCGTGCTGATGGAAGATGCGCAGCACTTTCTCTACCGGGCCGCGCTTCTTGCTTCGGGTGTAGAGTTTGCCGTCGCTGTAGGCGCCGGCGCCGCCCTCGCCGAAGCAGTAGTTGGAATCCGGGTCGACCTTGCCTTCGCGGCTTATGGTGGCCATATCCAGGCGCCTGGAGTCGACGTCCTTGCCGCGTTCGAGCACTATGGGCCTGATACCGGCCTCTATCAGCTCCAGCGCAGCGAAGAGGCCGGCGGGACCGGCGCCGACGATTATCGCCTCGGGCTTGCCGGTAACGTTGGGATAGACCAACGGCTCGAAAGCCGCGGCGGATTCGTCGACGGCGTCGACATGGACCATCACCCTCAGGTTGACCATCACGTGCTTCTGTCGCGCGTCGATGCTGCGGCGCAGTATGTCGGCGCGCACGATTCTTTCAGTGGCGATTCCGAGGGCTGCGGCACATTCGCGGCGGAGCAGGGCATCCGTCGCGGCGACGGCCGGACTTACGCGCAGGTCTATGGTCTGGATCATGGGTGCTGGAGTGATTACAAGAGTGCGGATAAAGAAAAAACCGCACGAGTGATTCTCGATGCGGTCTATTTAGTGGCGGGGGCAGGACTCGAACCTGCGACCTTTGGGTTATGAGCCCAACGAGCTACCACTGCTCCACCCCGCGGTGTTTTGACAATGCAAAGTTACTACATTTTCGAGCGCTTGTCAAGTGGTTTAACCTACTTTAACCCTGTTGCAGCGCTTCTGGAGGTAGAGATTGATGTTGTCGCCGGCCCACAAACCGCCGATAATCAGGATTATACCCACGATTCCGATTATGGTTATGCCCTCGTGGAGGACGAAGTAGGAAACCACCAGAGTGACCACGCTCTGGAAGTACATGTAGTTGTTGGCGCTCAGGGCACCGATATTGCGGACGCCGACGGCCCAGAGCACATAGCCGATGGTCGAGGCGCCGAGGCCGAGGAAAAGCATGTTGCCGATAACCTCGCCGCGGCACATGATGCCGCCGAAGTCCTCGGGCCATTTCTCGAAGGCCAGGAAGGGCAGGGCGGTGATGAGGCCATAGATGAAGGTCTTGCGGGAGATGAACCATACGTCGTAGCCGGCGCTGATTTTGCGCAGGATTATCGAATAGACGGCCCAGCTGAAGGCTGCGGCCAGCGAGAGGATGTCGCCCAGCGGACGCACCTGGATGTTGGTCGAGCTGTTGAACACCACGCAGGCCATGCCGGCGATTGCCAGCGCGCTGCCAACCCAGGTGCCCAGTCCGAGCTTCTCGTGTTTGTAGAGCATGGCCAGGAGTATTGCCGTAAGAAGCGGCGACATGGACGTGAGCAACGACACGTTTGTGGCCAGGGTGTACTGCAGGGCCGAGTTTTCGGCTATGAAGTAGAGGGAACCGGAGGTCATGCCGCAGACGGCCAGCAGCATCTCGTCCTTCCAGCTGGCCGCGAAGAGCCTTCTGTGCGATATGAATATGACTATGATATAAGCCAGCAGGAATCGGAGTATATATATCTGTACGGGGCCTAATCCGTTTTCGAGCAATACTTTGGAAGATACGAACGAATATCCCCACATTGCCACTGCCGTTGCGGCGGCTATGTGACCTATCAGAGCCGAGCCCGATTTGTGTGTCCGGGAAGTTGTGCTTTTCATGAGCATGCGGGTTTTTCCGTTCACAAAATTAGCGAAAATCCCCGTAATCCGGAAAAAATTTTGTAGAAATTAATTGCCGGAACCGCCTCCGGAGGCCGGCCCGGAGCCTTTTTTACTGTCGCCGCCGTCCGCTGAACTGTTTGTTATGGGCTTGAGTTTGCCGGTCACGTAATTGGCTATGTAGACCGTCAGCATCGGAAACATCACCATGCCGCAGACTGGCAGCAGGACGGCTATTACCTTGCCGGGTGTAGTAACCGGCTGGATGGAGCACCCTACGGTGGTGAGATTCATAGCTGACCAGTACAGCGAGTCCCAGTAGCTCTTGACGTCGGGGTTCACGCCGTACTCGCGCTGGTAGAATATAAGGGAGCAGAAGTACATGGTAAGGAGCGTTACGGACAGATATGCCACGAACATGCTTGTGATTGCGTTCTTGCTCACGTAGCCGAACACGATGCTCATTGCCAGGGCGCCGCGGGCAATAGGGATGAAACGCAGGAAGTAGAGAACTTCGGCGTTGACGTCGATATTGAAATAAAGCACACCGTTGAGCCAGGGAATGCTGAGCAGCAGGAAGATGATGTTGTTGCGTATGAAAATCCATCGGTTTTCCCCGGTGCAGGCAAGCCCGATGAAGAAATCGAGCATGAAGAAGATACATGTCCAGAACTGGAAAGCCATGTATCTGCTGTCGGACATGAGCTCGACATGGTTGAATGTGTCGATTGAAATCCAGACGATGAGTCCGATCGACAGTAATACTACCACCGTATTGGCAAGGTTCCGGAGTATCTTGGTCGCGCGGCCGTGTCTGCCGCCGGCGGCATTTCTGAATATGTTCGAAGTAAAAGGCATTCGCAGGGTGATGAAATTTAATATCTAACCCTGCGGATGCCTTGTTTGTTCACGTTTCCTCCGCTGGAAACGTGTAGCTTCTCTTTTGTTTACGGCGCCCTATTTGTTGACTTGAAAGCGTACCTCGCCACCGGTAAGGTAGGCCACGGTCTGACGGGCGGCGGCGATGCCGGCGTTCATGTTGGCCTCGCGAGTCTGGGCGCCGCATTTCTTCGGCGTGAAGAACACGCGTGCGCCGAAGCGCTCCCTGAGCTCGTCGGCGTTGCCGGGCTTCACGTCGGCGAAGTATTTCAGGTCGGTGCGGTTTTCGAGGGCCTGTGCCAGCTCGGCCTCGTTGATCACTTCCTTGCGGGCGGTGTTTATGAGGACGGCGTTCTTGGGCATGCTCTCGATGAGTTCGCGGCCGATGGAGCCGATTGTCTGCGGAGTGGCTGGAATGTGGATGGACACGATGTCGTTGCCGGCATATAGCTCGGGCAAACTGGCGGCGACGGCGACTCCGGCCTGTTCGATGACTTCGGCGGGGCAGAAGGGGTCGATGGCGCTGACCTTGCAGCCGAAACCTTCGAGCACCTTGGCCACGTTGCGGCTTACCTGGCCGAAGGCCTGCAGGCCGACGCGCTTGCCGGAGATTTCGCTGCCGGTGGTGCCGTCGTAGTTGTTGCGCGAAGCCATGATGGCCATGCCGAGTACCAGTTCGGCTACGGCGCGGCTGTTCTGGCCGGGAGTGTTCTCGACGACAATGCCGCGCTCCTTGGCGGCGGCCAGGTCGATGTTGTCGTAGCCCGCGCCCGCGCGTACTATCACTTTAAGGAGCGGAGCCTTGGCGATAAGGGCGGCGTCGACAATGTCGGAGCGGACGATGAGGGCGTCGGCAGTGGCGACGGCTTCCTCGAGCTGCTCGCGCGAGGTGTATTTCTCGAGGAGTGCCAGCTCGAGTCCGGCACCTTCTATTTCCTTGCGCATCGCCTCTACGGCTTTGGGCGCGAAGGGCTTTTCGGTAGCTATGAGGACTTTCATGTCAGTGCGTGGCTTCGAAATCGTGCATTGCTTCGATCAGGACATTGACGCTCTCCAGGGGCAGGGCGTTGTAGAGGCTGGCGCGGAAGCCGCCGACGCTGCGGTGGCCCTTGATGCCGACGATGCCGCGGGCCTTGCAGAAGTCCACGAACTCACCTTCGAGTTCCTTGTATTCGGGAGTCATCACGAAGCATACGTTCATGATGGAGCGGTCGGCGGGGTCGGTAACGGTGCCGGTGAACATGCGGCTGTCGTCGATGGCCTTGTAGAGGGCCTCGGCTTTGATTTTGTCGCGGCGTTCCAGTTCGGGGATGCCTCCGAGCTGCTTGTAGTAGCGCAGTGTCTGCAGGGCCGAGAAGATGGGCAGCACGGGGGGCGTGTTGAACATCGAGCCCTTCTTGACGTGCGTGCGGTAGTCGAGCATGGTAGGGATGGGGCGGTCGACATGACCGAGAGCCTCGTCGCGCACGATTACCAGCGTCACGCCTGCGGGAGCGAGGTTCTTCTGCGCGCCGGCGTAGACGGCGATGTACTTGCTCCAGTCGATCCTGCGGGTGAAGATGTCGGAGCTCATGTCGGCGATTACGGGGCACGGTACGGTGGGGTCCGTGCGGATTTCGGTGCCGTAGATGGTGTTGTTGCTCGTATAGTGGAAGTAGTCCGAATCAGCGGGAACCTCGAATCCCTTGGGGATGAAGGTGTAGTTGGCGTCCTTGGAGGAAGCTACCACGTCGACTTCTCCGAACAGGCGCGCTTCCTTGATGGCGTTGGAAGCCCATGTGCCGGTATCCAGGAAACTTGCCTTGGTCTTCAGGAAGTTGAATGGAATCATGCAGAACTGCATGGAAGCGCCGCCACCGAGCCACAGCACGCTGAATCCCTCGGGAATCTCAAGGAGTTCCTTGACCAGGGCCGTGGCTTCGTCGATCACTGCCTGGAATTCTTTGCTGCGGTGGCTCACTTCGAGCACCGAGAGGCCTGTATCGGCAAAATTGAGAATGGCGTCTGCCGTATTCTGAATGGTGTATTCGCTCAGAATCGACGGGCCTGCGTAGAAGTTGTGTATCTTCATCGTTTCAGGGTTTGGTTTGCATTTGCAAATATAATCAACAATTTTGGAAAAGCAAACCCGAACGACGAAAAAACGCCTCCCGGATGTGCGGAAGGCGCCTTGATGCTTTGTAAGTCTTGTGACGTCAGTTTAGTACGATGCCGGAGAAATTTGTGCCGCCGACGTTTACGGGGCAGTAGGCGCGGGCGAACTGGCGGAGACGGTCGAGAACTCCTTGGCTGGGTGCCGCCGACGGTTCCGGTTGAGGGATGGCTGTTGCCGTGCGGAGCAGATTGTTGCGCAGGGCCGGCTGATGACGTCGTGTAGGGAAAGGTAGGGTAGAGGTATAATCCATAGGCAATGGGACAAGTAAATACCAGGTTAAGAAAATGCGTGTCGTTGCCGACATTCTTAAAACGTTAGCTTCGCGCCTATTATTGTACGCCCGTGAAAAAATTTGGCAAAAAGCCGCGCCGGATTTATTGTGTCGTCGCCGTTAAAGATTGCTAAATCAGCGCCGCGGACTTCGCTTTCTATTGCGCACGAGGCGGGAAATGAGTAATTTTGCATCTGTTTGAAACCGAAAACAGCCGATTTTCAATAGTAGACCAACTAGCCCGTAGTTTCGGGCTCAGCACATTTAAAAGGATTATAAACCAAAACACTATCGCCTATTGCATATCTCTACTCAACCAAGTAAAGAATAGAAAATGCGAGTAAATACAAAGCTCACCGACGAACAGTTGGTGGCGGAATATGCCGGAGGCAATAATGCGGCGTTCGACACTCTGCTTACCCGTCATAAGGTAAAACTTTTCAATTTTATCCTCTCGATGGTCAAGGACTCCGACCTTGCCGACGATATCTTCCAGGAGACATTCGTCAAGGCTATCATGACCATCCGTCAGGGTAAATACAACGATATGGGCAAGTTCTCGGCATGGATTTGCCGGATTGCCCGCAATCTCGTAATCGATTCCTTCCGCCAGGACAAGACCGAGGCCGCCGTCAGCACCGACGACACCAACTTCGACGTCCTCAACCGCCGCGAACTTTCCGAAGGGACGATAGAAGACTCCCTGATCGACCTTCAGATTGAGGACGATGTGCGCCGGCTCATCGAAGAGCTGCCCGACGTTCAGCGCGAGGTTCTTAAAATGAGATACTACAGCGACCTGTCGTTCAAGGAAATCGCCGAAATAACCGGCGTAAGCATCAACACCGCTCTCGGACGCATGCGCTACGCCATTCTGAACCTGCGCCGCATGGCCAAGGACCGCTCCCTGATTCTTACCCGCTGAATCCCGGCGGTCAGGAACATTTGTCCGCAAATGAACACACCTCTATGGATTTCGGGCCGGCTGAGCCTGAACCGCAGCGGCCGCACGGGAGTGGTCATCGCCGTGGCAGGCGTGGCACTTGCCGTGATGGTTATGGAATTCACTCTCGCCGTTGTGGTAGGCTTCAAGCATGAAATCCAGCGTAAGCTCATGGGTTTCGACGCCCAGATTACGGTCGAGGCTCCCATCGCGCCAGCCGACGGCCTCCGGCAGGATTTCCTGACCCTCACTCCCGACCTCGACGCCATCATCGCCCGGACCGCTCCCGCCGCGGAAGTCAGTCTGGCCCTCAGGCAGCCCGGAATTGTCAAGACAAAC
>USGZ01000054.1 GCA_900554265.1 uncultured Porphyromonadaceae bacterium | reverse complement strand
CGGAGGAAATCGGGTAACCGATGAGGTAGCTCTGCTTGTATCCGGTGGAATGGCGGATGAGGATAACGATATCCTTTACATCGACGCTGCCGTCGCGGTTTACGTCGAGCGCATCGAGATCGATGTTGTCCATTGTCTGCCCGATCGCGGCGCGGATTGCGATGACGATATCCTTTACGGAGATCCTGCCGTCGCGGTTTCCGTGCAGAGGATGCCGTATATTTCTTCGATGAGCTCCTCCCGAGCCTGGGCGATATCTCCCCTTTCGAGACGCCTTGTCAGCAGACTGCCGGGCTCGTAGCTGAGGATATAGGCCGAAATGTGCGTAGCGCCGGCGGATATGCAGCCTTCAAGCGAGCGGCGGAAACTGTCCGCCGTCTGCTCCGGCAATCCGTAGATTAGGTCGAGGCTGATGTTTGCGATGCCCTTTTCCTTAAGCAGCTCCACAGCCTCCAGGGCCCGCGCGGCGGAATGGCGGCGGTTGATGGCCCGCAGCTCCGTGTCTTTGAGACTCTGTATGCCCATGCTCACGCGGTTGACGCCCGCCCGCAGCCATGCGTCGACCTTCGCGGGCACGACGTCCTCGGGGTTGACTTCGATTGTGAATTCCTCTACTTCAGCCCTCCGCAGCTCGCCTGCAAGACGGGAGAACAAATCGGCTTCGAGGATGGACGGTGTGCCACCGCCGAAGTAGAGTGTCCTGACAGCCCCGTCGCCGAGCTCTCCGCGGCGCACCCGGAATTCGCGGATCACGGCGTCCTCATAGGCCTCTGCCATCTCTGGACGCGCCACCGAATAGAAATCGCAGTAGGCGCACTTGGCGTGGCAGAACGGGACGTGGACGTAGATACCGGCCATAGAGGGAAATCAATAGACTGTTTTAGGAGTGCGTCCGCAGACGCTCATGAACTGACAGTATTGGCAGGGAGAATCGGACTTGTCCTCGCATTGGTCGAAACTCCTCGACGGGTCGAAAATCTCCTCGATCAGCTTCCGCAGACCGGCGCTGAATTCGTCGGCGACGATGTCGTAATCGTCGATGGTGATGACTTCGTTGCGGCCGGTTTTCAAGCCGATATAGGAAATTCCTAGCGCGGCGTTGGTGCTTCGGGTACTGTGGACCACAGGAATAATCTTCGCCCCGGGGTCGACCATGTCGCGGTAGGCCTGACAGTACGTGAGAATCTGGAATATTCCGCCGAGGGCTTTTCGGCCCTGGAAGAGACCGCCTATGTCGGAGAAGGAAGTTGCGTCCGCGCCTGTCTTGAAATCGATGAAACGCAGCCGGTCTCCGGTCCGGTCGCAACGGTCGATATCCATGCGCCAGTTAACGCTCAGCGACGGGTTGATTTTCCACATTCCCTGGACGCGGTATTCGGCCTCGACGAAGCGGAAAGCCTCGTCGCCGTGCGGAAAATAGAAATCGATTTCCGCCTCAATCTCCCGCCGCGCCACGGACTCCACAATCTGCGGCGCGATATGGAATTCGCCGTAGTACTCGGACTTGTTGCCCAGACGCACCAGCTCTGCGATCTCGGTCTGTGCGAGTTCCCTGAGCGTGTCGCCGGCGAGCATCTCCTGCAGGTCCTTTTTGGTCACGAAGCCGCCCTTGAAAGGCTCGAAAGCTTTCTCGATAACATTATGGACCATGCTGCCGTAGTCGTTGGCTTTGAAATAATCCGTGCGTTCGTCGTCGCCTCGCAGACCGCGGACAAACTTGAGATAGAACTGAAGCCCGCAGCCCATGTATGTCTTCAGGGCACTCGCCGAGAGGCGGCGACCTCCGGGCTGCCTGAAGCTTTCGAGAGCCCTGGCCACGTCGGGCGAGTTTTTATCAATGCTGATGGTACCCTCCTCGGGCGATGAGGCCTCGAGTTCGATGTAGTGACGCCTGATAGGCAACGCGGGCGTGAAACATTCCAGCTGGGTGATATAGCGCGAAAGCTCCTGCCCGTCGGCGCTGCGGGAATCGTAGAGGAGTACCAGATTCTCAGCCCTGGCCACAAGGCGGTAGAAGCAGTAGGCATAGGTCCACTCCAGACTCTCGAAATCGGGAAGACCGAATCCATGGCGCAGACTGTTGGGTATCATCGTGTGGCGGTACTGCCTGCGGGGAAAAATGCGCTCGTTCATGTTGAGAACGATAACGTTGCGGAAGTCGAGGGTACGCGTCTCGAGGACGCCGAGAATCTGCAGTCCCTTGAGAGGGGTGCCGGTGACTGGCAGCTGGGTACGGTCCAGCAAGCGTTCGAAGATGCGGAGATAGGTGGCACTGCCTACGTTGACGCCGAATTCGTCCGCAAGTGCCGAAATGCCGGCGGCCTCGCGCTCCAGGGCCTCCAGCATCTGGGCTTCGAGATTGCGGCGTGGCATGCCCTGGCCGTTGCGGGCAGTGGTAAGCCAGGCGAAGAGCGCGGCGATATATTCCGGGGCGGACTTGCCGCCACGTTCGTCGGACATAGGAGTGAACACCGGCGCGAATGCATCCCCGAGTTCATCGGGAGAGAGACGGTACATTCGTCCGTCGTTGATTGTCCGTATGAGTGAGTCGCAGCTTCCGGCGTCCATGTAGCGCATGTGGGGATGCCTCAGGACGGCAAGAACATCTTTGTAGAAGAACGAAAAGCGACCGCCGGAGTACCGGCAGTTGAGCTGCAGGCGTATTATGGCCTGCAGGAGCGTGGCGAAGGCCGTGCCGCGGTACGGAAGGCCCATGGTGACGTTCACGCTGCTGATTTCGTCTGGCAGCGAGAACAGCAGAGGTATGAGCTCGCCCTGTTCGGGAAGCACAACTGCGGTGTCGATGGCATTGTCAGGCCGCGCGATTATGCTTTTGCCGGTTTCGGCATCCGGCAGCATCCATGTTTTCAGAATCTCACCGGTATATTTGGCCTGCTCCACTGACGAGGGCACGGCGTAGATGTCGATGCTCCGCAGTCTGGAGGAAATATTCTGCTCGAAATCGTCGGGCATGGGGAAATGTTTTGCCAGAATCGCCAGACGCTCCAGGGGCCGCCCGAGCTTTTGGCCGAAGAATTCGAGCGGCGCCAGGTCCCAGAAGAAAGAAGCCATGCCGAGCTTGCGCAACCCTTCGTAAATAAGGGTCTCTGAATGGGAAATGTCGTTGAAGCCTACGAATACGTAGTGCGTGTGTTGCGGGAGATTGTCGCGGTCGAGAGCCCTGACGGCCCCGACGGCCCGCAGATACTGTTCGCCCGGCGAAGCCAGGCGTCGTGCGGCGAGCGATTTCTTGTAGTCCGCATAGAGATCTCCGAGAATGCTCCAGAGACGCACGAATTTTCCGGTGATGTCCTGGTCCGGATCCGCACCGGGCCTGACGTGCTTCCAGAACTCGGTGGCTTCCGAAGTGCCGGCAGCCGACTCTCCCCATATCTTGCGTACAACCTCCTTCTGCTCCTCGTCCAGATAGTCGGCCTGGATTTCCTTTACGTCCTTAAGATTCTTGAAAAGTTCGGCGGCATTGACCATGGCGCTGTCGATTTCGTCGAAGTCCTTGAGGATGATGTCGCCCCAGAACACGAACCAGTCGAAGCTGCGCCAGTCGTTCTCGGGGGTATTCCTGGCCGCCATGACGCGGCGGTAGGAATCGTAGAGCATGAACAGCAGGCGGCGGTCCGGTGCGTCGGGGAGACCCGACAGATGACTCAGGAAGGAGCGGCGCGTCATAATCCTGGGCATGCGCGCAGGCACCTTCATCGCCGCCTGGATGTCTTCCCGGAGAAAATCGCGGCTACGTTTGTTCGGGCAGACGAAAACTATGTCCTGAAAGACCTCCGGGCCCTTCGCTATATAATAATCGGCAATCTGTCTGAGAAACTCGGCGTTTTCCATGGGCTGAAAAAACGGCGCCCTCAACGGCGGATGAGCATGATTGTGCGCACGGCCAGGTCGAAGAAGATTATCTTGCAGTTGCCGTTTGCGGCCACATCCCGCAGGGCATCGTCGGCCATGCGGCAGAAATCGATTACGTTGCGCTCGTTGATGAAGGGGAAGAAGCGGCTGACGAACTGGTGCTCGGCGCTGTTCATCGTCAGCAGACGCTCGTCGGCCAGGTGCATCATCAGGCTCTCACGCAGCAGGCGGCCCATGTAGCCGACGAACTGCATGGCGCACTCGCGGCCCAGGTCGGCCACCTCGAGACTCCACTTGCGCAGGGCGGCGACGTCGCGCTTGTAGGCCATGCGCATCAGGGTCACGAACAGCTCGAACTGGCGCAGACGCTCCTCGTTGGCGCCGCTCTGCCGCAGGGCTTCGTTGACGTTGCCCTCGGCCACGCGGGCCAGGTCGGCGGCAATTTCGGGCGCCAGACCGTCGGAGGCGAGAATATCGGCAAGTTCCTCGTCCGAGTACCGCGGCACGGCTATGCGCTGTGTGCGGGAGTAGATCGTCGGGAGAATCAGGCGGCTGTTGTCGCTGGTCATCACGAATACGGTGTCGGAGAAGGGCTCCTCGACGAGTTTGAGAAGCTTGTTGGCGGTGGCGTCGACCATGCGCTCGGGCAGCCACATCAACGCAACCTTGAATTTCGAGCGGCGTGTCATGAATGCCAGGCGGCGGCTGAGCTCGTTGCCCTCCTCCACGTAGATCTGCGGCTGGGCGTTGGGATTGTCGAGCTCTACGACCCACTGGCGGAAATCCATGAAAGGACTTTTCTTCATGAATTCCACGAACTCCGGCAGACAGTCGTCTGAAATGGTAGGTTTTCCCTTTTTCTTTACGACTGGAAAGGAAAAGACGGTGTCGATATGGTTGAACTCCTGGTGCTGGCGGCACGACTCGCAGACACCGCAGCTGTCGCCGTCGGGCGTACGGCCGGTGCAGTGGAGGTACTGGACGAAGGCGAGCGCCAGGGCGAATTTGCCGCTGCCGGCCGGACCTTCGAGCAGCAGCGCGTGGGGCACGCGGCCGCGATCGACCATGTCGCGCAGGCGGCGCTTCTCCTCCTCATGTCCGGGAATGTCGGCGAATCTCATTTCTTTATGGTGCCTTTGGCGGCGACGTAGTCGTGGACTTCCTGGAAGAGGCGCGTGGCGAATACGAAGTCGTTGAGGGCCTTGTTGGCGGTGGTGTAGATCTGGCTCATGTCGCCGACCCACTCGCGGTGGCCCTGCTTGATGAAGATGATGTTCTCGCCGATGCCCAGCACGGAGTTCATGTCGTGGGTGTTGATCACCGTGGTGATATTGTACTCGTGGGTGATGTCGCTGAGCAGCTCGTCGATGAGAATCGAGGTCTTGGGATCGAGGCCGGAGTTGGGCTCGTCGCAGAAAAGATACTTGGGATTCAGGGCGATGGCCCGGGCGATGGCCACGCGCTTCTGCATGCCGCCGGAAATCTCGGCGGGATACTTGTTCTCGGCGCCCTTGAGGTTGACGCGCTCGAGGCAGAACATGGCGCGGTCGCGCATTTCGGCTGCGCTCCGGGTCGTGAACATCCTCAGGGGGAACATCACGTTTCCGAGTACGGTCTCGCTGTCGAACAGCGCTGAGCCCTGGAAGAGCATGCCGATTTCCTTGCGCAGTTCCTTTACTTCAGAATTGTCCATCTTCAGCAGATCGCGGCCGTCGAAACTGATGCTGCCTTTCTCGGGGCGCAGAAGTCCGACGAGACTCTTCATGAGCACAGTCTTGCCCGAACCGCTCTGGCCGATGATAAGGTTGGTCTTGCCGGTATAGAAAGTGGCGCTGACATCGTCCAGCACCGTGCGGCCTTCGAAGGACTTGGTTATATTCTTGGCTTCAATCATTGCAGCAGGAGTTTGGTGAGGATGACGTCGAAAAGAAGAATGAAGACGCTGCTGCTCACAACGCCGTTGGTGCTCGCCTTGCCCACCTCGAGGGCGCCGCCCTTGACGTAGTAGCCGTAGAAGCTGCTGACGGAGGCCACGATGAAGGCGAAGAAGAGGCTCTTGATCAGACCGTACCAGACGTACCATTCCTGGAACATGCACTGCATGCCGTAGAGGAATCGCGACACGGGGATGAGGTCGGTGAACACGGCAACGCCGTAGCCTCCGATGAAGCTGGTCGTGATACAGAAAACAACCAGTACGGGCATGAACAGGACGAAGCCGATAATCTTGGGGAGCACCAGGAAGTTGGCGCTGTTGATGCCCATGATGTCAAGGGCGTCGATCTGCTCGGTGACGCGCATGGTGCCGATTTCCGAAGCGATGTTCGAGCCGACTTTGCCGGCGAGAATCAGGCAGAGAATGGAGTTGGAGAATTCGAGGAGTATGATTTCTCGCGTCGCCAGGCCTACGGAGTATGCCGGAATCAGGGGCGAGTTGACGTTCAGCTGCATCTGGATGGTGATTACGGCACCGATGAATATCGAGATGATGAGCACCAGCGGAATCGAGTCCACGCCCAGTCGCATGACTTCCGAGAAAGTCCGGCGCATCGTGACGCTCCAGCGGTCCGGACGGCCGAAGACCTTGCGTAGGAACATACAGTAGCGTCCGAAAGTTTCTAAACCTGTAGTAAGTATCATTATTTGAAATATTTGCAGACGGTAAGGCGGTCCGGGAAACCCAAACCGATGCAAATTTACCATTTTTTGTCCATTAAGCAAAGGGAAAGCGCCGACCGCGACAATTTTTTATCCCTTTGTGCCAATCCCTGGCGGCAATTCGCGATTATATGAGGCAATATGGCGGACTGCGGAATTTTTCTTTTCTTAGTTTCGTGTTTTATGTGTAATTTTGCGGTTCGGTAGGCGTGATAGTGTCATGCCTGGAATTAATATGTACAAGATTATTGAAAAAGCACAGTTTTCCGAAAAGGTCGTGAAGCTCGTGGTCGAGGCTACCGAAATAGCCAAGGCCCGCAAGCCCGGTCATTTCGTAATAGTACGCTGCGGCGCGGGCGGGGAGCGCATACCCCTGACCATCGCCGACGCGGATACGGCGCGAGGCACCATCACTCTTGTAGTTCAGGCTGTAGGCGATTCGACGCGCAAGATTTGCGCCCTCGAGCCCGGCGACAGTCTCACCGACGTTGTCGGACCGCTCGGACGCGCCACCGACATAGGCCTGCGCGACGGCACGGTAGTATGCTGCGGTGGCGGCGTAGGCGTCGCTCCCCTGCTGCCTATCATCAAGGCGTTCAAGCAGGCCGGCAACCGCGTGGTCAGCGTGCTGGCCGCCCGCACCAAGGATCTGATAATACTCGAGCCCGAAGTCCGCGAGTGGTCGGACGAGGTCGTCGTTATGACCGACGACGGCTCCTACGGCCGCAAAGGCCTGGTCACGGCGGGCGTCGAGGAGGTAATCCTGCGCGAGCACGTGGCCGAGGTCGTGGCCATCGGTCCTGCGATAATGATGAAATTTGTGGCCCTGCTTACGAAGAAATACGAGGTGCCGACAGTCTGCTCGCTCAATACGATCATGGTCGACGGCACGGGAATGTGCGGCGCCTGTCGCGTCAACGTGGGCGGCAAGATGCGTTTCGTGTGCGTCGACGGTCCCGAGTTCGACGCGCACCAGGTAGACTTCGACGAAATGATGATGCGCATGCGTGCTTACGATACAAAGAAATAAACCGACGATGGAAAAGCAAAACAACGAAGGACGCGACGCCGCCTGGCGCTCCGCACTACGCGACGCCATACCCGCCAAGGAACGCACGGCTATCGAACGCGTGGTCATGCCCCATCTGGACCCCGAATACCGCATAGGCTGCAACGAGGAAGTGAACTGCGGCCTGACGCCCGAACAGGCCGTGCGGGAGGCCACGCGCTGCCTGGACTGCCCCAGCCCGACCTGCGTAGAAGGCTGTCCGGTCAACATCGCGATTCCCGATTTCATCAAGAACATACAGCGCGGCGACAATGCCGAGGCTTACAGAATACTGCGGCGCACCAGCGCGCTGCCCGCCGTCTGCGGCCGCGTATGCCCGCAGGAGCGCCAGTGCGAGAGCCGCTGCATCTACAATAAGATGAAGAAGGCACCCGTGGCCATCGGCTACCTCGAGCGCTTCGCGGCCGACACCGCGCGCGAGAACGCGCCCAGGGAGCAGGCCCCCGTGGCCGAGCCGTCAGGGCGCCGCGTGGCCGTAGTGGGCTCAGGTCCCGCCGGCCTTTCCTTCGCCGGCGATATGGCCGCACGAGGCTATCGCGTGGATGTTTTCGAAGCCCTGCATGAAATCGGCGGCGTCCTCAAGTACGGCATTCCCGAATTCCGCCTTCCCAACAGCGTGGTGGACTTCGAGCTGGACGGAATGCGAGCCGCAGGCGTCAAGTTCCATACCGATACCGTCGTAGGCAAGACTCTGAGCTACAACGACCTTCTGGACATGGGCTTCGAGGGCGTCTTCGTGGCCTCAGGCGCAGGTCTGCCCCGCTTCATGAACATCCCCGGCGAGAGCCTGAAGGGCGTGTATTCCGCCAACGAATTCCTGACCCGCTCCAACCTGATGAAGGCTTACCTGCCCACCAGCAAGACCCCCATCCGTACCGGCAAGAAGGTCGCCGTTGTGGGCGGCGGCAACGTGGCTATGGACGCTGCCC
>USGZ01000053.1 GCA_900554265.1 uncultured Porphyromonadaceae bacterium | reverse complement strand
AACTTGTCGTGTTTGGGCAACTCTTCGAGGATCGCTTCGCCGGGGTCACGGCCGTCCCAGACCAGAGATCCCACCTGGTCCTCGCCTTTTACCTTGCAGGAGAGTCGCAGATAGGGGTTCAGGACGGAGATCAGACGTGCCGTATGGTCACCGACGACGTTAACGATTCCGACGATGCCGTTCTGGTCCATGACACCCATCTCAGGTTCCACCCCGTCAAGACGCCCTTTTTCTATGGTGATATAGTTGTGTGAGCGGTTGATGGAGTTGTTGATCACGTGGGCGATCAGGAACTGATAGCGTGTCAGGGCCGAGTCGACTGTCATTGTATCGGCGTAGACCTGCTCCTGATAGTCCCGTATTACCTCCTTGAGCTTGTATATTTCAAGCTCAAGGTCGGAATTGCGGTGTTGCAGGTCTTCGTTGATCTCGCGCAGCGAAAAGTAGGAGGTTACGTTGTTCGTCGTCTTGTAGACGGCCGACGAAATCGAGTTAGCCGATGTCAGATAGACATGGTGCTGATATGGATTTCGTGCGAACAGCAACGCACACCCCGCCACGATGTAGAGGGCAAACAGAAACCACGAACTGTATTTTACGAAGAACTTTAGTAGCTCGCTCAATTCTGTTCAGTAGTTTTAGCGGATCAGGAAGGAGAATGTTTCGATGTTTTTGAGGGCCACGCCTGTTCCTTTGGCCACTGCTAAGAGCGGATCTTCGGCAATGTGGAACTGGATGCCGATCTTGTCGGTCAGACGCTTGTCAAGACCGCGGAGCATGGCGCCGCCGCCGGCAAGGAAGATGCCGTTCATGACGATGTCCGAGTAGAGTTCCGGCGGAGTCTCGTCGAGAGCCTGGAGCACTGCGGCTTCGATGCGGGAAATCGATTTCTCTATACAGTGAGAGATTTCCTGATAGCTGACAGGCACTTCCATCGGGAGGGCGGTCATCTTGTTCGGTCCGTGGACAATGAAGTCTTCCGGCGGATTTTCAAGTTCGGTTAGGGCCGAGCCGACATGGATCTTGATCTGTTCTGCGGTACGTTCGCCGACTTTGACGTTGTGGACACGGCTCATGTGTTCCATGATGTCGTCCGTAAGGTCGTCGCCTGCCACCTGGATGCTCTTGTTGGACACGATGCCGCCGAGCGAGATCACAGCGATCTCAGTTGTCCCGCCGCCTATGTCGACGATCATGTTGCCCTGCGGAGCAAGGACGTCGATGCCGATGCCGAGAGCTGCGGCCATAGGCTCGTAGATCATGTAGACGTCACGGCCGCCGGCATGTTCCGACGAGTCGCGTACGGCGCGGATCTCGACTTCGGTCGAACCGGAGGGGATGCCGACCACCATTTTCATGGAGGGGGAGAACCAGTTGCTCTTCGAGATGGCTTTCTTGATCAGGCCGCGGATCATCATTTCCGCCGCATTGAAGTTGGCGATCACGCCTTTGCGGAGCGGACGGATGGTCTCGATGCCGTCGTTTTCCTTTCCCTGCATCAGCTTGGCTTCGCGGCCAACGGCGATGAGTTTGCCGGTACGCTTTTCCAGAGCTACGATCGAGGGTTCGTCAATGACGATCTTGTCATTGTGTATGATAATCGTGTTGGCCGTTCCGAGGTCAATCGCGATTTCCTTGGTGAATGAAAATAGTCCCATTTTTTAGGTAGGTTGTGTGTCAGGTTAGTGCTTGAAGTGGCGGAATCCGGTGATCACCATTGCGATGCCGTGGGCGTTGCAGTAGTCAACGCTTTCCTGGTCGCGGATTGATCCTCCGGGGTGGATGACTGCGTCTACACCGGCTTCACCGGCGATTTCCACACAGTCGGGGAAGGGGAAGAATGCGTCCGAGGCCATGACTGCTCCGTGGAGGTCAAAGCCGAACGAATGTGCTTTCTCGATGGCCTGCTTGAGGGCGTCGACGCGCGAGGTCTGACCGACGCCGGAAGCCAGCAGACGGCCGTCCTTGGCCAGGACGATGGCGTTGCTCTTGCTGTGCTTCACGATTTTATTGGCCAGCAGCAGGTCGGCGGCGACGGAGTCGTCTGGTTCGGCGCCGGCAACGAGCTTGAAGTCGGCCGGAGTCTCGGTCTTGTAGTCGTTCTGCTGCACCAGCACGCCGCCCAAGGCGCTGCGCAGACGCTTCCCGGCGGGTTCGCCGTTCTTGCGGAGCAGGACGATGCGGTTTTTCTTGTGGAAGAGGATTGCCAGGGCATCCTCGGAATATCCCGGGGCGATGACGACCTCGAAGAATATCTTGTCGATTTCCTCGGCGGCCTTGGCGTCGATTTCGCGGTTGCAGACAATCACGCCGCCGAAGGCGCTGACGGGGTCGGCCTCGAGTGCAGCCGTCCAGGCTTCCAGGACGGTGTCGCGGCAGGCCAGGCCGCAGGCGTTGTTGTGCTTCAGGATGGCCAGGGTGCAGCCGTCGAACTCGTCGATGAGGTTCACGGCGGCGTCGATGTCAAGGAAATTGTTGTAGGAAATCTCCTTGCCGTGGAGTTGCTCGAACTGGCGGTCGAAATCGCCGTAGAAGCAGGCCTCCTGGTGGGGATTCTCGCCGTAGCGGAGGGCCTTGGCGCCGTCGACGGCGATGCGCAGGGCCGAGAACTTGCCGGGCTCGAGGGCGGTGTGGCCGGCGAACCAGGTGCAGATGTGGCTGTCGTAGCCGCTGCTGACGGCAAAGGCGCGGAAGGCCAGGAACAGACGCTCCTCGGCGGTCGAGGCGGCGCCGTTGCGGTCCAGAAGGCCTTCGAGGTAGCCGTACTCGTTCTTCGAGGGGATGATCACCACGTCCTCGTGGTTCTTGGCGGCGGCGCGGATGAGCGAGATGCCGCCGATGTCGATTTTCTCAATGATGTCCTGGAACGAGGCTCCGGAAGCCACGGTGTTCTCGAAGGGATAGAGGTCGACGATTACCAGGTCGATGCCGTCGATGCCGTGTTCGGCCATATCGCCGCGGTCGCCTTCGTTGTCCCGGCGGGCGAGGATGCCGCCGAACACCTTCGGGTGCAGCGTCTTTACGCGGCCGCCGAGGATCGAGGGATAGCCCGTGATTTTTTCGACTGCCTCGCAGGGGTAACCGAGATTTTCGATGAATGTACGCGTGCCGCCGGTGGAGAGGAACCGGACACCGAGGCTGTGCAGCTTCTCGACTATGGGCGCCAGACGTTCCTTATCGTAAACCGATATAAGTGCGGTCTTTATCTGTTTGAGATTCGACATTTGCTTGCTCTTGGAGTGTATGTTTGTACAATCAGAGTGCAAATTTACGAACTTTTTTCCGTCTTTACCGCCCCGCACCCTCATAAATTCCGCTAAATTGCAAAAATACTTGCACCCGCGCGAAAAATTTCCCCGAATCGCTTGTAAAGTAGCCGTTTTTTACCGTATCTTTGAGCCTTATTTCGTTTTCACCAATCATCTGTCCATGACCCCTGAAGAAATTTCCGAGAAAGCAAGAGAATTCATCGACTACTACGATGCCTGCACCTGCGTGCCGATTATCGGGGAGGAAGTGTTCAGCTACATCAACGACGACGGAAGCCGCGAGCCGCTCCACAGCTACCTCATCCGCCGTTTTTCGGAGGTATGCCCCGGGGTGCGTCTCTGCGGCGACGACAGTTCGACGGGCACCGACTACTTCGCTTTCAGCTGCTTCGCCAGGGAACTGGGCGACTTCATACCGAAGTACAAGCGTTTCGTCAAGGAGGCCCGCGAGGCCGGACGCATCGAGCTGGACAGCGCCGTGGCCGATTTCCTACGCGCTTTCGCCTTCCCGCTGATAGTGACCACTTCCTGCTTCAACTTCCTGGACACGATTATAAACGAGAATTCAGCGGCAAAGTATAATTCGCTGTACTACAACATCAACGGCGACAACCGCGAGCCCAACATCGACAAGCTGCTACGGACAAGCCGCGTAGTCTACCATATCTTCGGCAACGCCGAGGCCAAGGGTACGTCGTGGGTGGCCAACGAGGAATCGATGCTCGAGTTCCTCCACGCCATCCACACCTCCGACCATACCTGCACCAACCTCAGCGACTACGCCAACCGTAACTCCGCCGGACTGCTCCTGCTCGGCGTCAGCGCTCCGGACTGGCTCTTCCGCTTCTTCTGGTATCCCCTGGGCCGAAACGCCCACGAAAGCCGCAACGGCTACTGGCTCCTCGACGGCAGCTGCAACGTCGAGCTGGCCCACTTCCTCGAACGCATACGCTACCGGCCCGTCAGGGAGGTCCACGAATTCCTCCGCCAGGCCACGGCTCTGAAAATCGCCCGCGACGAGAGCGAGAAAAAGGGCGGAGAGCTGGAGGCATACGACTACTTCCTCTCCTACGCCGGTGTCGACGAGGACCTGGCCGAGAGCGTCTACACCCTGCTGAGGGCGCAGAACTACACCGTCTGGTTCGACCGCCGCGGCGACAGCGAAATCAAGGGCGGCGACAAATACACCGAGAAATTCCATCGCGGCATCGAAAAATCCACACGCGCCATAACCCTCATTACCGAGAACTACATCAAGGGCGTGAGCAATCCCGAACGCGGCCTCTGCAAGGAAACCGGCTTCATCAAGGACAAGGCTCTGAGAATAAACACCGATGACTTCAAATTCTGCGTGCCAATCCTGGTGAAGGACAGACTGTTCAACAACAGGCCGCTTACTACCGACCGCATCGAGTCCTGGGCAGCCGACGTTTCTTCCATCGACGGCGGCATCGACGTTCTTTTCACAGGAACACACATGATTGAGTTCGACCCTGAAAATCCGGTGATTAAACTATGAACAGCGAGAATCCATACCTGAGGCTGAGGTCCTACACGGAGACCGACGCGCAGTACTTCAAGGGCCGCGAGACCGAGAGCGGCGAGATATTCGACCTGCTGCGACGCAACGACGTCGTTGTCCTCTACAGCGAGTCGGCCGAGGGCAAGAGTTCCATCCTTGCCGCGGGCCTCTATCCGCGGCTGCGCCGCCGCAACTTCCTGCCCGTCAGCATCGTGTTTACCGAGGACGAGTTCGCCGAGAAGTCGCCTGACTTCGACGCCCTCATCCTGGGCCGCATACGTCAGGCCATGGCCGAGGCCAATCCCGGCGGCCGGGAGCCCCTTGCGCCCGACTTCGGCCGCAAGGTCAACGAGTCCGAATGCTTCGAGTGGGTATCGACCTCGGATGTGGAGATGCCGCAGGACTCCGAGAATGCCGCCGCGCTGACAGGCTCGGCATGGTGGATGCTGCGCGACTTCGCCATCGAGCGCTACGGCGTCCGAGTATGCCCCGTGCTCGTGTTCGACCAGTTCGAGGAGGTTTTCACGCGCGCCGCAAGCGCCTGGACCGATGCTTTCTTCGGCTGGCTCGAGCGCCTGTTCTCGGACAATGTTCCCGAGACCGTAGGCAATGCCCTCGACGCCTTTCCCGAGGACGAGGAGCCCGAATTCAGCACCCGCAAGGACTTCCGGACCATCGTGTCGATGCGCAACGAATACATGGGCGAGCTGGACTACTGGGGCGTGCAGCGCCATTTCCTGCCTGAGTTCAAGAACTCGCGCTACTGCCTGCGGGCGCTGACACTCGGCGACGCCGAGGAGGTCCTCGACCTGCGTTTCGCCGACCGGCCCGAGCTGAAGAAATCCGTGCTGGCGGCTCTTTCGGGAGTGCCGGCATCGAAACTCACCGAGGCTCCGCGCGACCTGCCCATGGTGCCGGCGATGCTGCTGTCGGTTGTCTGCGGCGTGCTCTGCGAGGAGAAGTCCGCGCAGAAATACCTCGACAACCTCAAGGACGGCAACTCGACCGCCGTCGACAATATTCTCTGGGACTTCTACCGCACCTCCATGCGCGAGTGCCGCATCGGCCCGACCATGCGCAAGTACATCGAGGACGTGCTGGTCGACAAGGGCGGCAAGCGCGTGCGCACCAAGGTTGATTCCAAGGCATTGCGCCGCATAGGCTTCCGCGATAAAATCTTGCCCCAACTCAAGAAAAAGGGCCTGGTAAAGACCTCGCGCATCAACGGCGAGGACTACGTCGAACTGGTCCACGACCGCCTGGCCGCCATCATCGAAAAATCCCGCACCCGCCGCAGCAGCTCCAAGCAGCGCGTCGCCATGATGTTCATCGTCATCCTGGCCTGCCTGATAATGCTCTTCCTCGGCACCCGCCAGCAACTCTACTCCGACACCCTCGAAAACCACCCCTTCGCGCAGCTGGATGAAGCCGGAGAGAAAGAAGTACTTATAAATGGGGCACCTTATCATCTGGAAAATAATCAGCAAATACTTACGGCCCGATTCCGGAACGTTACAAATATCTATGATATCACAATAAGTAATTGCCTGAATTTACGCACTCTTACCATAGAGAATTTTGACATCGAAGGCATCCCGCCAACTATTAACATTACGGATTGTCCTAATCTCCAATCTGTTATTCTTAAAGGCAATGGTCTCCTAACAGCTCATATTCTAACTGATGAAAAATTCGTTCTCTATCTGAATCCCGAACTCACAACTTTAGAAATCTACGATAATAATTACCGCGCGAACACCAGAGTTCGCATTGTTCCCTCTAATAAAGAGAGCAGTTTGGGAATCGTAAATTTCGAGTCTTCAAACGGCATAGTGTTTAATAACATAGAAAAGAAAATCGCTCATATCAATGCCGATATACCTACGTTGGCAAAATTCTATAACTATTGCTATTACCCTTTCCCTGAGGCTTTCGACAATATTGAAGCCTTATTTTTCGGAGTCTCACGCATCTATAACGCCAACTATAGAAAGAATCAGGAAATCCTGCGTCTAAAATTCAATTCTGACAGTACTACGTTGGAACACATCCGCACTCCTTTCTATTCCGGCCATGTGGACTTGAGCGGATACAGAAAACTTGAGACTATCGCAAATAATGCATTTGAAAACTCTGCTATTTCATCTGTTTCTTTCCCCGAGAATTTGAGTGATATTAATCCCGGGGCCTTTAGAAACTGCAAGAACTTACGAACTGTTGAATTACCCGATTCGCTCAAATATGTGAGCGTGTATGCTTTTGAGGGATGCGACAATCTCGAAAGACTTAAAATCAATTCCCGTACCCGGATACACGGTTCTTCATTCCCGAAACTACAGATATCAGATGTCGAAGTCTCGGAAAATCCAGGTTCAGGATCAGAGTATCTCCGACTAAGCCAAGGAGCTTTGCTTGACGGAGATGATGAACCCGTGCTGCTGACAGCTTCATTCGATACTGACCCTGAATACTTTAAAGAGACATACGATAACCCGGAACAGTTTTACCGAACTACGCTTAAAACTGCCGAGGGCGCCGATTATTTCATCAGATATGATGATTTATTTTATATCCCCGTTTTAGATTCAGGAGAAATCGACATATTCGATGAGTCCGGCAGAAAAACCGGGAGCCAGAAGCCGGAGGGTGTGATATACTTCAACAATGACAAGAACCGGGACTCTGTGATTTATATCAGCCCCTATATGTCATGGAGCGATATAAACTTCATAGCCAGTCCCGATTTCATCCGAGCAATCCATCTGCCTTTCGGCGAACCTTATTATGGTTTTGCAGGCCAGAAATACGTTCGTCCTATCCATATGACTCAGGAGCAGATGATGAACACTGTTCTCTACGTTCCCTATGGATGCGCGGACAATTACAATATACCTGCATACAAGTGGTTTAAGGAGATTCGCGAGGATTCGTGGATGGAGAGGATCATAGCTCCTTTAAAAACAATAAGCGAAATAATTATGAAAGTATTCATTCTTGCAATTGTTGCGTTTTTGTTTATTTTAGGAATTAACCATCACATTAATAGAAAAAAACAGCCAAAGAACTTCAAGCGAATAATCAATGACAGTTTAAGACTTTGGCAAACTTTTGCAATTGGATATCTATTGCCACTCATTGCCGGATACTACTTAGCTTACTGCCACAGTCATAATGAGTCTGATGCACTCGCTTTTGCAAATATAATAGCAATACCTTCTGCTATAATTTATGCCTTGAGCCCCCTATTGAGTCCTCAGATTCTCGGCTTCGTATCGCGAATATTCAACCGCTACGTCATCGACCCGCTGGCCCTGTTGTTCCACTAACTCCCTGCGGCACCTACTGTTTCTCCTGTACTCCTGTCCTATATTTTTGACAGGATTACAGTAGTACAAGAGTTTCCTGCCTGTAAATCTGCAAGTTGTGGGTTCATCCGCTGAATGTTAATTCTGTTACACTGATGTTACAATAGTGTATCATTTCGAGGTTGTAACATTTCTGTCACAAATTTCGACGGCTCGTAATATTCTGATTACCAGCTCTAATTATACCTGATATTTCTTGTATTTTTGGGCGAAACACTTTTTAACATTAAAATTCTTGACACCCCGTTTTTCGGTCGTAACTTTGGAACGTCGAAAGGTTAGAAACCTTTCCTCACTAATTCAAATCATTCCGTTATCTTTTAAATAATTCATCTTATGGCAAGCGCTAAATTTCAGTCCAATCTCATGAGCCTTCAGGCTA